>JAILDQ010000225.1 GCA_024689365.1 Treponema sp.
AAGCGGTTTTGCAATTTTCTAACGGAACGCAAAAAAAGATAGCGGGTTGCCTTTTGATGGCTGTCGTTCAAAGAAACTGACGTTATGAAAGCCTTGCAAGCGGCCTGTATCTCAAGGGAACAATCTCGAGGTCCCAAAAGCAAAACGTTCGGGCTTACCAAAGCCTTGTGCTTAAGGCACGAAGGACAAGTACAAGTCCACTTTCCTCGAGGAGTCGCCGTACATGAAAGAATTCTCGCAGTCTCAAGAGCGGCAGTCAATTTTCCGCACGAATCGTTTCCGCAAAACAAAACCGCACCCGGGAGTTTTGAAGAACGAATGTCGTCTTCCAAAAGTTTAGCGGCGCTTTGAAATAGCAAGTTGTCAAACAAAGCTACTCTCCTCTTTTCATAAAGAAAGATTGTCGATAAAAGTCGTTACCTGACTTTCGCTTCTTAATTGTTCGGTGTTTATTTTTGGATTCAATTCCACCATCGCGAACAAAATCAAAACCACAAGGGCGGCGCCTTCCGCAAAGCCCAAAAGCAAGCCCAAGGCGTGGTCCAAGCTATTTAAAATATGGCCTGAAAAAATTGTTTTGACCAGCATTTGAACAATCTTAATCAAAACAAAGGCGCAAATGAAAACAATCAAAAAGCCCAAAACGTTTGAAAGAATCGGATTCATCGATTCCGCGAAAAGCTCGCCAGCCTTCCTGAAAAAAGCGATTGCCAAAAACAAGGAAACAACAAAAGAGCCAAAGCCAAAAACTTCGTTAATCAAGCCGCGCGCAAGCCCTCTAAAAGTAAGAATAAGCAAAATTCCGATAAAAATAAAGTCAAGAACGTTCATAAAAGGCCCTCCGCCAAAATGTCCGCTATTTTTTCTGAAGGCCTTTTTGAAGGCATCATGCTCTTGCAGGCGTCGCTGAATCTTTTTCTTTTTTCCGCGCTGGACATTGAAGACAAAGCGCTTTGCAAGGAATTTTCCGTCATTGTGTTTTTTGTCAAAACCAAAGCGGCTCCCCTTTTCTCAAAGTATTCCGCGTTGTCAACTTGGTCGCCTCTTGTTCCAGCGCCTTCAAGAGGAATCAAAATCATGGGCTTTGCCAAAACGGCGCATTCCCAAATTGAATTCGCTCCAGCCCTTGAAATCACAATGTCAGCCGCGGCGATGACGTCGGGCATTTGTGAATAAATAAAAGCGTATGGATGATAGGCCGCCTTTTCTTCCGGGGACAAATCGACAGGCAAAAGGCTTTCGTTTTTTTGACCTGTCTGATGGACAATGATAAATTTTTGGCAAAGCCAAGAAAGGTTTTTCCAAAGCAATTCGTTTATTTGAGCCGCGCCCAAGGAACCGCCCATAACCAGCAAAAGGGGCTTTGACTTTTTTTCAATTCCTAAGAATTCAAGGCCGCGTTTTTTTTCCGCCGTATAAAAAACAGGACGTATTGGATTTCCCGTCACCAAAAATTTTGACGTCACGCCGGAAGTAAAAAATTCTCGGGTTTCGTCATAGCTTAGCAAAACCTTTGTCGCGAATCTTGAATTGATTCTTGTGGCCAAGCCCGGCGTAAAGTCGCATTCATGGGTGTAAACCTTTATGCCCAAAAGCTTTGCGGCAACGCAAGGCGGAACAGAAACAAAGCCGCCTTTTGAAAACAAAAAGGAAGGCCTGGTCTTTAGCAAAATGAAGAAAGCGCAGACAAAGCCAAAAAAAACTTTGAACAAGTCAATGAAATTCTTAAACGAAAAATAGCGGCGCAACTTTCCGCTCGGAATGCCGTAAAATTTATCGACAGACGCTCGGCCGTCTTGCCCCGCCGCTTTTTGAACAATTTCGTTGTCCATTTTCAAAAGCGAGCCTATCCAAATTATTTTGACTTCCTTTCCGGCATCTAAGAATTTTTGCCGCAATGAATCAGCGACGGCAAGGCCTGGATAAATGTGTCCGCCGGTTCCGCCGCCAGTAAAGGCGACGGTTAGCGTCTTATTGTCCATGATGATTTTTTTCCATTAACGAAAGCAAGTCTTGGCGCTTGAAAAGCTTGGCGTATGTCCACGCCGACATTCCCAAGGCGTCAAATTTGTCAGGGCTCGCCCCCGCGTCAGAAAGAACTTTGACCATGTCGGCGTTGCCTTCTCCAACGGCAAGGGTCAAGGCGGATTGGTTGTCGCTTGAAACAAAGTCCAGGTTGACGCCTTTTTCTACCAATATTTTTGTAAGCTCTAAATTCTTTTTCCAAACGCAATCCATCAAAGGCGAATAGCCGCGGTCTTTTGAAACGGCGTTCAAGTCAACCTTGCGCTCCATCATCCATTTGACTTCATCGATTTGCTCCGCGCGAATCGCAACGTTCAGCATGGGAACGCCTTCGCTAGTCCTCTCGTCAAGGCTCATGCCTGCGTCCAAGTAAGTTTGAACAATCTCGCGATTGTCTTTCTTTACATGAATAGAAAGGGAATCGCCAGTAAAGGGATTTCCCGTGTCAAAGAGTTTTTTCCAAGCGGATTTCTTTTTTTCCTCTTCTTCAAGAGACTTTATGTTTTCTTCCAAAAAACTTTTTAACTTTTCAAAATCGTCAAAGTCTTTTAGAAGTCCGCATTTTTTGGCGCTTTGAGTGAAATCGTTTTTTAGGGAGCAAAGAAAAATATTTTTTCCAAGAAGAAGTCCCCAAGCGAAAGAAAGATTTTTTCCCGGAGCCTTGTCGTCAAGAAGAACGCAATGGCTTGCGTCCTTTATTTTTGCGGGAAACGCTTCTATCGAAAAATCAGCGTCCTTTTCCAACAAAAGGCTCTTGGCTTTGATTTTATTCTTTTTAAAAAACTGCTTTAATTCGTCGCTTTTAGACGAATGCTTTTCAGTATGTATTATTAACCAATTCATTCCAATATTATACAACAAAAAGCATTTTATTTCAACTCAAAGGATTTTGTTCCGTTAAAAGCCTTTATTACATTTGGAAGCGAAGGCTAAGGTCTCCCGCCCAAATAATGTTTCTCAAATCAATGGCTCCGGAAATCGTCAGCGCAAAAAAGCCAAAGTTCATTCCAAAGCCGCCGTATATTTGAGGAATGATTTGTCCAAAGAAATTTGTGGAACTTTTTCCGTTGCCGCTTGTTGTCAAATCCGTATAATCGCTTGCGCTTGCGATTCTTGACGCGGAAGCCGTCCAAAGCCAATTCGTGTCGCTAGATGAAAATATTCCCCTAACTCCTGCAAAAGGCGTAAAGAAAAGCAAGGTCTTTGAAATTTGAGCCTGCAAAAACATCGTGTGGCAGGAATAATCCATTTTAGCCGTCAATTCGTCTTTGGAAAACGAAACATTTCCGTTAATGTAATAATATCCAAAGCCCAAAGAAAATTGCGGCAAGGGGCCCTCGCCTTTTAAGAGAGCGTAACGAAGGTCTCCGCCGATGTTGAAGAATTGAATTCCAAAGCCGTCCGCCAAAGAATTTAGGTTTGACAAATCCATGTACATTGCGGAAAAACCGATGTCAAATGGAAGAACAAAGCCGCCGATTCTTCCGTTTACGGTTATCGTTGGGTAAATCATTAGGCTTGGAAGACCGCTCACGCCAAAGATTTCCGCCATTTCCTTCAAGGGCTTGAGATTCAATTTTGTAACGCCCGCTTCAAAACCAACGGCAAAATGCGGCGGCGCCGAAGGAAAAAGCTTTCCAATCCAAGCGGAAGAATAAACGTTTTGTTGGGTGGCTGCGTTTGGCAAAGTCAAATTTAATTCGCTTGCAAAATTTCCAAGCTTGAGGTTAACGTCATTTCCTGTATAAGAAAAGGAATAAAACAACGTTGCAAAAAGCAAAAAAGATGCCAAAAGAATTCTCTTCAAAAATTACTCCTTAAAAAGGAATTATAACGCAATTAAAAAAAATGACAAGACGATTGCAAAAAAATAAAAAAAACTTTTCGTTAGTATTGACAGTTTTTTTTATTTTTGATAATATAAATTCACATTCGCCGCTGTAGCTCAGTTGGTAGAGCGCCGGACTGAAAATCCGTATGTCGTCAGTTCGATTCTGACCGGTGGCAAAAGACCTGCAATCGCAGGTCTTTTTTTTGTCTTTTTCAGCATGCAAACCATAAGCATAAAAAAAACCGCCAAAGTCTTCATCAGAATCCTTTGGCGGCCTCTCGTATTTTTAACTTTTTATTTTAGCGGCCATATGGCCATTCTAAGGATATTAGCGCTTAAGCGACAAGACTGTTTCAAGCAGCGTGTCGGCTGTTCTGATTGTAGAAGCGTTCGACTGGAAGCCGCGCTGGGTTACAATCATGTCGGTGAACTGGTCTGTAAGGTCAACGTTTGACATTTCCAAGGCGCCGGCCAAAAGGCTTCCCTTTCCGGCGATTCCGCTTTCGCCAATGTTCGCTTGGCCTGAGTTGTTCGACTCAACGTAAGTGTTGTCGCCGGCCTTTTCCAAGCCGCTCTGGTTTGTGAACGAAGCCAAGGCAATCTGACCGATGCGGCGGTTTGTTCCGTTTGAGTAAACTCCAGTGATGATTCCGCTTGAGTCAATCTTGAAGTTGTCAAGGTAGCCCAATGTGTATCCGTCCTGGGCGAAAGCCTTTGTAGAAGACTTTGACGCGCTCTGAGTCACTGTGTTTCTCATGCTGCCAATCGTTCCCAAGTTGATGTTGAATGTCTGTCGGTAAGGGTTTCCGTCAGCGTCCGGGTTTGCGTCCGGAACAGTGAAAGAAGTTTGGAGAATGATTTCTCCGCCAGGATTTGACTCGCCGTTAACTGAATCAGTAACGCGGCGAAGGGTTCCCATATTGTCAAACTCAACGAAGAACTCGTTTGTCGTTCCGTCGTTTGTGTTCAAGCCTACGCGTGTCTGAGTGAAGTCTGCGTTTTCAGGATCGACGTTTACTGTGGCTCTCCACTGGTTGGGGTTTCCAACAACGCGTGTGAATGAAACCGCCAAGTTGTGCTCGTTTCCAAAGCTGTCGTAAATCTTGAATTCAGTGGCCCAAGTTCCGCGGGCAACGTCAGCGGCGTTGGCTCCTTCAGGAATCTCGGGAGTGTTTTTGTCAAGGTTGCAGGCAAAGTTTACGTTCTGAGTTGCGCGGGCGGGATCTTTTGAGCCTACAGGAATAACAAGGTCTGTCGGACTTGCGGCTGTCTGAACGATCATCTCGCCGTTCATCTCGCGAGCCATCCAACCTTGAACGCGGTAACCGTTGGCGGGATTCACCAAAGTTCCGTCCTTGTCAACGCCAAAGGCGCCGTTTCTTGTGTAATAGCTTTTTTCGCCGTTCTTCAAGCAGAAGAAGCCGTTTCCCTGAATGGCGATGTCAGTTCCAACGCCAGTTGACTGCAAGTTTCCTTGAGTGAAAATATTGTGGATGGCGGCTGTCTGAACGCCCAAGCCAACTTCCTTCGGGTTAACGCCGCCAACTTCTGTCGTAGGAGCGGCCGCGCCAGAAAGCTGCTGGCTGATCATGTCCTGAAAGTCAACGCGGCCTTTCTTAAAGCCGGTTGTGTTGACGTTGGCAATGTTGTTGCCGATTACGTCCATTCTTGTTTGGTGGTTCTGCATTCCGGAAACGCCGGCCCAAAGTGATCTCATCATATCGCTATACCTCTATATCCTTTTTTAGTTGCTGTAAACGGCTCGAACATAATTCATGTCGTAGAAATTTCCGTTCACCTGAATCTGCGGCTTTTCTCCGCGAGTGAATCCTTCGACCACGCCGGAAAGCTTTTCGCCTTCAACGTCCAAGTCAACAACCTTTCCAAGAGCGCCGGCGGCTTCGCTGTTCTGCATGATTTGCGCCATTTTGTTAAAGCCGTTGGACACGTTGTACATTTGCTCCAATGAAGAAAATTGCGCCATTTGAGCGATGAACTGGCTGTTGTCCATAGGCTCGGTAGGATCCTGATGGCTTAACTGCGTCATCAAAAGCTTAAGAAAATCATCCTTGCCCAAATTTTGACTGGCTGCGCGTCCGTTCACAGTCAAAGTTTTGTTGAATCTATCCACTTCAAGATTCGTCTGAATCTTTTCGGAAGGACTCAATTTTGCGCTAATTCCATCCATCATTCACCTCTACAAAAATTACGCTACAATGTTTATTGAAACATCGTCATCAATGAAATTATCGGAATTTTCTTCAGCCGATGTTAGACTTTCTTGCGTAAATTCTCCGTAAATTTTTCGTCCCTGCATCGCCTTGCCTTGAGCGTCTTCTTGGCCTTGGCCTTGGGCAAACTGCATTTGGCTTCCAGCAAAAGAAACGTCAAACGTCGCGTCCTCAAAACCGCTTTGAATGAAGGCGTTTCTAAGAGCGTCGGCGCTTTGTCCAAAGGCTTCCATCGCCTCTTTGCTGGCGACAGTGATATGGCCAACGATTGACTTGCCGTTCATCTCCATGCTGATTTTCACGTTGCCCAATTCTTCCGGATGCAAAATCAAATTGATTTGGCCTTGATTGTTGTCGCGCAAAACAATGTTTCCGGCGCGAACGAAATCTCCGGCGTTTTGAGTTATTTGGTTTTTGAGCATGGCCTGGAAAGTCGAGCCGTCAGAAGCCGCGCTCTGGCTGTCCATCGTCATAATATTTTTTTGCGCTTGGTCATTCAGGTCAAGAGTCATCTCGACGCTAGCCTTTGAATTTTCCTTTACGCTCACGACAAAATCTTTTTTGGCGCCTTTAAGGCTTTCTTTAGGAGAAGCGGCTTCGACTTTTGTCCTCAAGTCAGTCACTTGAATGACAGGCTTTTTGTCAGTCTTTTTTACGGCTGAAGACTTGCGCTCTTCAAATGAATTTTCTTCGTTGTTTTTGGAAAGAGACTCCGCAATCTTTTGTCCTTGAACAAAAGCTTCCTGGCCTTCAAGCGCCGCGACGTTTTGAGAAGCCGCGTTTTGGCTTTCTTCTTTTGCGTCCAAAAGATTTTTTTCAAAAGAGACTTTTTCTTTCTTGGGAGAATTTTCTTTTTCAGAAATCTTTCTTAAGAATTCCGCTTGTCTTGGATCGATTTTTTTCGCGTCGGAATCAAGGGCGATTTTTTTTACGCCAGACTTTTCAAGCTTCTTTTCTTGGCCTTTTGCCTGAACCTTTTGCGGCTCTTTTTTCGCAAGGGCTCCCTGAATGAAAGCGTCGATTTTTTGTTCGCCCTTTTCTTGAAGAGGCTCTTTTTTGACAAGCTTTTTGGGCTCGTCTTTTTTCGAGGTCTTTTCAATTTCCTTGGGGCTTTCCTTTTCCTGGACTTTTTCTTCGGGAGCGGCTTTTTTGTCGTCGTCCTTCGCCATTGAAATCTCGGACTCTTTCGGCTTTTCAGCCTCGTCCATTTTTTCATTGGCAGGAGTCTGGCCGCTTTCCTTTACAGGCTCTTCCTTCTTTAGATTTTCATTCAGCATAGAAAGAAAATCGCTCTCGCGGGAATTTTCTTTTTCCCGCGGCTTTTGAAGAGTCTGCATTTGCAAATCAGGAGAAAGGCTTTCGGCTGTCTGGCAAACGATTGTTTGCAATTTTTACCTCCAGCAAACACCGAAGGCAAAAGAGGCCGCTAATCTATCGAATTAGGCTTTACGGTCATCTTTCTCTGAATGACAGCGGCCCTGTCGGCCGGCATCAGCGACAACCAGTAAGGAACCATAGAGGCAACTCCGTTGTTTTGGGCGCGTTCAGTGACTTTCCTTAGCACATCGATGGCCAGTTGGTCATCCATCGCTACAAGAATGTCGACGGCTTTAAGCGGCTGCATGCCTTCTAGGTTGGCGGCAATTTGCTCGATGTTTACATTTCTATCATCGAACATTTTGACCGTATTGTTAAATGTTTTTTCTCTCTCTTCAAGATTTTTTTCGCGGTCGGCGATTTCCTGGGCAAGACGCTTGTTTTGCTCTTCCACGCTTGCGGTGTCGGCCTCGCGCTTTTCCAACTCTTCCCGGTACAAATCCAAGGCTTCGCGCTGCTTGTCAAGGCGGTCTTGGTCAAGGTCAGCGGTAAGGGGCTTGGAAGAAGTCGCAGTGGTTGAGGTTTGCCTCTGCCAGCCAAGGGCCTTGTAAATCGGGTTGAAAAGGCTTTTTACGCGGATGACTCCAAGGAAATCGAACCACAAAAGGCCTCCCAAAGCCAAAATCACAATCAAAAACAAGAGAACAATCGACTTTCCAAGCGAATTGCTTCTAGCCACGGATCAAGCCTCCAATGGCGGCGCCCAAAGTGATGTCGTTTTCAATCTCAACGGCATGCCAAGCAAGCCCGCGCTTTTTTGTGAGGGATTCTTCCAAACAAGCCTTTACGCGGTCGATAACTTTATATGTTTTATAGAAAGTAGTTCCGTTGCAAACAATGCAAACCGGCTTTGTCGGGTCGCGGCCCTGCTCTGTTTTTAGAACGCTGGCAACCAAAATAGAGGCCGCGAAACGGGCCGAACGGTTTACAATCGCGTCTAGAACGCCAAATACAAATTTACAGTCGTTTTCCGAACCGTAATTTGCCATCATGGCTCCAAGAGTGTTTTCTTTGTTGCAAGGCGCGTGCAAGTAGCTGTCAAGCTCTATAAGGGTGAGGCTTTGCAATTTTAGGATTTGTTCCGCAAGCTTTTCGCTCAAAAAGCCGTCCTTTGCGGCGGCCCTAAGCGCGTAGAAGGAAATCGGTCCCAAATAGGCGCCTGAGCAAGACTTTTCTAGGTAAAAAGTGCCTGGCTTTGCGCTTGTGGCGTCGAATTCGCGGTCAAAATCGCTTCTAGGAATAGAACAGAACTTTCCAACCTCGCAGTCAATCACGTCGGCCTTGTCAAAGCCCTTTACGTCTTTCATTGCCGGCTGAATGTAGGCGGCGTTCATTCCTGTTCCAAGAATAAAGCCAACGTAGCTTGAATATTCGTTTCCGCCGGCAGGAGTCGCGGCTCCGGCAAGCAAGGCGGCCACAGTGTCGTTCAAAAGCATGATGCTCTTAGGCTTTTTCCAGCCCCTTTCCACCAAGGCGTCGCTCAAACACTGGCCGATTTTGCTTCCGACAACTTCGGGAGCCTTAACTTCCTTAGAAAAACTGGTCAAGATTCCGTCGCCGTCGCTAGTTATTTCCATCGGGTAAGAGAAGCAAAAGCCGATGCAGTCAGACTTGTCCTTTAGATGGTCCAAGTTTTTGGCGAATTGCTCGAAGAAATCTTTTTTTCCAAGCTCGCGCTCAACGCCGGGCATTTTTGTCTTTTCAAGCTCGCTGATGGAAGGCTTTCCGTTAGCGTCAAAAGTGACAAGGCAAGAGCGGAAGTTTGTTCCGCCAGCGTCGATTACGATTACGCTTTTGTTTGAAGCCTTTTTTTCTGGAGGAAGCGTCCAAGTTCGAATCATGTCCTGGTCGGACTTTTTGCCGTGAAGGCCTTGGTCCATATCGTAAAGAATGGCTTCCGCCACTTCGTCAACATCCACGTTCTGAACAAAACCATGCCTTCCCAAAAAAGCGCTAACTTCACAATTCATATAAGCCTCTAACTTGCAGTTTTATTTTATTAAATTATTATAGCGCATAGATAAAAATAAATCTACATTTTTTTGTTGAAATATTGAATTTTCCGGCGGCTTCTGCTACCATAGCCTTCGCTTTATGCTAGACTTGGAATCCCTCAAAAAAGAACTTAATCCTCAACAATATTTGGCTGTGACGACGACAGACGGCCCGATTTTAATCATTGCCGGAGCCGGAAGCGGAAAAACCCGCGTAATCACCTTTAGAATCGCCCACATGCTTGACAAGGGCATTCCCCAAAGCCAAATATTGGCCCTAACCTTCACAAACAAGGCCGCCCGCGAGATGGAAAGCCGCGTAAAGGAATTGACAGGAAAGAAACTGCCCCTTTTGACAGTCTCAACCTTTCACGCCTTTGGAGTAAGAATTCTCCGCCAAGAAATTTCCGCCTTGGGCTGGCGGGAAAACTTCACGATTTACGACGAAACCGACAAAATCGCCCTTATAAAAGAAAGCGGCCGCGAGCTAAAGTTGAGTCCAGACGCGCTTGACTGCTACAAGATTTCAATTTTGTTCAGCGACATAAAAACAGGAAGAAAGGATTGGAAGGTTGACACCGACATGTACAAGGAGCTTTACGAATCCTACCAAGAGGGCTTGAAGCTTTACAACGCCGTTGACTTTGACGACCTCATCGTTCTTCCGATAAAAATATTCCGCGAGTTTCCGGAGATTCTTCAAAAATACCGAGACCGCTTCAAGTATTTGATGGTTGACGAATTCCAGGACACAAGCCACCAGCAATACGAGATGATGCATTTGCTCGCCGACAAAAACGTTGCGGTTGTAGGAGACGACGACCAATCGATTTACAGTTGGCGAGGCGCGGATTTTGAGAACATCATAAATTTTGAAAAAGACTTTGAGGGCGTGAAAGAGATTCGCCTCGAGCAAAACTACCGTTCCACAGAAACTATTTTGGAAGCGGCGAACGGCGTCATTTCCCACAACACGAACAGAAAGGACAAAAAGCTCTGGAGCAAAAAAACAGCGGGAAACAAACCGATAGAAATCTTCATGCCGCAAAACGAAACTGACGAGGCCAATTTCATCGCGGAATCAATCCAGGGAATCTGCGCGGAAGAAAAAATCAAGTACGACGATTTTGGCGTTTTGATGCGGGCAAACACCCAAAGCCGCCCGATAGAAGAAGCCTTTTTGGAAGCCAACATTCCCTACACGATGAGCGGCGGAACCAGCTTCTTTGAGCGGAAGGAAATCAAGGACATAATCTCGTACCTTCGCGTAATCGCAAACCACGACGACGACATAAACCTTTTGCGCATCCTGAACACGCCGCGCAGAGGAATCGGCCGCTCAACCTTGCAAGTTTTGAACGACAAGGCCAACGCCGAAAAAAAATCTCTTTGGGACACGATAAAGTCCCTTCAAGGCCAAGAGGCGCCGGAAGAATTCACTCTTTCGGCGGAGGACATTCCGAGCGCAAGCCCAAAAAGCGCGCTTTCAGAAAAAACAAAGGGCGCCTTGGCGGAATTCACTTCGCTGATAGAAAGCAATTCCTCAATGCTAGGCGGAAAGGGCCTTGCGAAAAAAGTCCGCGCCTTGGTGGAGGAAATAAATTACTGGGACTTTTTGATTTTGGAAAACCCCAAGTCAGAAAAAGCCGCTCGCTTTAAATACCTTAACGTTGAGTCTTTGATTAACTCAATCGAACAGTGGGAAAACAACCCGGACAATTTTGGAAAGACAAGCCTTTACGACTATTTGAACCGCATCACCCTTTTGAGCCGCGACGACATGGACGACGAGGAAGGAAAAGGAAAGGTGAACCTTATGACAATCCACGCCTCAAAAGGCTTGGAGTTTCCGGTCGTATTTATCGCAGGCGCCGAAGAAGGCTTGATTCCCCACGCGAGGGCGATTGAGGAAGACGAAAAAAACGTTGAGGAAGAGAGGCGGCTTTTTTACGTCGCCATCACAAGGGCCCGCGACAAGCTTTACATTTCTTCTTGCGCCAAACGAAAGAAAATGCAGGCTACGGTTGACTGCGAGCCCTCGCGCTTTTTGGATGAGATTCCGCCGCGCCTGGTTGAATACCACGAGCCCCAACAAGCCGTTGACAACCAAAAGGCCATCGACATTTTGGAAAACATGAAAAAGATGTTTGCCGCTCGTGACGGCGAATGAAAAACCATAAATGTCATTTCGAGCGGTTCACGCGTCCTCCGGACGCTCCTCTTTCATTCCTCCACCGAAGAAGAATAAAAAAAATCAGCCTGAACTTGGTTCAGGCTGACAAGAAATCGCTTAGTAGCGGATTTTCTTTCCGCTTCCTTCGTAAAAGTTTTCGCGCATTTCGATGATTTGCTTGTCCTTCAAGTAATCGTCAAAGTCCATCATTCTGTCAATAACGCCCTTTGGCGTGATTTCGATTATGCGGTTTGCGATTGACTGGATGAACTCGTGGTCGTGGCTTGAAAAAAGAACCACGCCGGGGAACTGAACCAAGGCTTCGTTCAAAGACTGAATCGCCTCCAAGTCCAAGTGGTTTGTCGGATCGTCAAGAATCAAAACGTTGGCGCCGCTCAACTGCATTTTGGAAAGCATGCAGCGCACTTTCTCTCCTCCCGACAAAACGTTGACGGGCTTCAAGGATTCGTCGCCCGAAAAAAGCATTCTTCCCAAAAAGCCGCGCACAAAGGCGTCGTTCTGGTCGGGCGAGTATTGCTTAAGCCAATCGGTGATTGAATAGTTGTTCTTAAAGAAGGCGGCGTTGTCGCGGGGAAGATAATCCTGCTTTGTTGTCTGGCCCCAAAAGAATTCTCCGCTTTGGGCATTTTTGACTCCGCTTACGATGTCAAAAAGGGCGCTGATGGAATTGTGCTCGATTCCGACAAAGGCGATTTTGTCCGTGCGGTTCACCATCAAAGAGAAATCTTTAAGAAGCTCGTTTCCGTCTTCCGTGTAATTCAATTCCTTCACTTCAAGAACGTTGTTTCCGATTTCTCGGTCGGGCCTGAAGTTTACGTAAGGGAATTTTCTGCTTGTAACAGGAAGCTCCTCCAACTCAAGCTTTTCCAAAACGCGCTTGCGGCTTGAAGCCTGGCCGGCCTTTGAAACGTTAGAGGCGAAGCGCTGGATGAAGGTCTTTAATTCGGCCATTTTGTCCTCGCGCTTTTTAGCCTGGTCCTTGGCCTGGCGCTGCAAGACTTGGCTCATCTGGTACCAGAAGTCGTAGTTTCCGGTGAACTGGCTGATTTTTCCGTAGTCGATGTCGCAAATGTAAGTGCAAACCGCGTTCAAAAAGTGGCGGTCGTGGCTTACGACGATTACGATGTTCGGAAATTCCATCAAGAAATTTTCAAGCCAAGAAATGGACTCCAAGTCCAAACCGTTGGTCGGTTCGTCCAAAAGCAAAATGTCGGGATTTCCAAAAAGGGCCTGGGCCAACAAGACGCGAACCTTTTGGCTTTCGTCCAAGTCGCTCATCATCTTGTCGTGAAATTCTTCTTCCAAGCCTAGGCCCGAAAGCATTTGCTCGATTTGGTTTTCAGCTTCCCAACCGCCCATTTCGCTGAACTCAGCCTCAAGCTCGGCGGCCTTGTTTCCGTCTTCTTCGGTGAAGTCGGCCTTTTCGTAAATAGCTTCGCGAGCCTTGGCGGTTTCATAAAGCTTTGGGTGGCCCTGCATTACCGTATCCTTTACGCTGAAGGAATCAAAGGCAAAGTGGTCCTGGCGCAAAACGGCCATTCGCTCGCCGGTCGTAATGGAAATCGTTCCCTGGTCGTGTTCCTGCTCGCCGGAAAGCACTTTTAGGAATGTAGATTTTCCCGCGCCGTTGGCTCCGATTATTCCGTAGCAGTTTCCGCTTGTGAACTTTAAGTTAACGTCTTTAAAAAGCGGCTTTTCGCTGAATTTAAGAGATACGTCTGAAACTGTAATCAATGTCTATACTCCACTAGTTTTTTTTGCCGAACAAAGATTTGATAAAGCCCAAGAAGCCGCGATTTTCCAAGGTCTTCTTTTGCTGGGGCTTTTGTCCGCGCTTGTCGTTTTTGTAAGAGCCCTTGCCATTTTTGTCAAAGCGCTTTCCTTGGGCGTTGGATTTTCCGTAAGTTTTTCCATTGCCGCCGCGCTTGTCAAATTTCTTTCCTTTTGAGCCTGAGCCTTCGCCGTACTTTTTCTTGTAGACTTCCATTCTTTCTTCAAATGAAAGGCCTTCAAGCTTTTTGTCAAATTCGCGCTTGTCTTCGCGAGGCCTTCTGTCGTCGCGCTTGGGACCGCGGCCTCTTTCGCCGCCTCTGCCCTTGCCTTCTCCGTAACGGCGGCCCTTTTCGCCTCGGCCAGAATCTCTTCTTCCGCCGCGGTCAGAACGTCCGCCTCTTGGCTCGCGCTCGTCGTCTCCGCCCCAGCCATAAGAGTCAAGCTTAATGTAAACGTTCTTGCTTTTGTCTTCCGCAAGAATGTCGTCTGAGCATACGCTTGAAGGAATCTGCTTGTCGATGTAGCGCTCGATTACAGGCAAATCATAAACGTCTTTTTCCGAACAGAAAGTGTAAGCCTTTCCGCTTTTTCCGGCGCGGGCTGTTCTTCCGATTCTGTGAACGTAGTTTTCAGGCTCGTTGGGAAGGTCATAGTTTACGACCATAGCCAAATCGTTCACGTCGATTCCGCGAGCGGCGACGTCAGTGGCTACAAGAATCGAAAATTTTTGAGCCTTGAAATTGTTCAACACTTCAAGGCGCTTTGACTGCTGCATGTCGCCGATGATATATCCGCTTTCAAAGCCGTTGATCTTAAGGCGCTTTCCCAAAATTTCGCAGCCCTTCTTTGTGTTGCAGAAAATCAAAACGCTCGCGGGCTTTTCGCGGTTGAGGATTCCGAGCAAAAGCGGAAGCTTTTTGTCGCTTGAAACGTGAATCAATTCCTGGTCGATTTCGTCAACCGTAATGTTCTCGGCTTCAATCGTAACTTCTTTTGCGTCGCGAGTGTATTCCCATGCGAGATTCTTTACGTAAGTGTTGAGAGTCGCGCTGAAGAGCATTGTCTGGCGTTCCTCTGGTTTTGGAATGAACTTGAGAATCTCGCGCAAGTCGGGATAAAAGCCCATGTCAAACATTCTGTCCGCTTCGTCAACGACAAGAAAAGCCACGGCGCTCAAATCAAGCTGGCCGCCTTTTTTTAGGTCGATGATTCGGCCTGGAGTTCCGACAATGAAATCCACGCCCTTTTCAACCGCGTCAACCTGGGCCTTGTAGCCCACGCCGCCGTAAAAACTAAAAGCTTTTAAAGACGTTCCGCTGATAAGTTTTTTCGCTTCGTCTTCAACTTGAACCGCAAGCTCGCGGGTTGGAACCAAAATCAAGGCCTTTTTTCCCTGATTCTCAGCCTTTGACACCATTTCCTGAATGATGGAAACCAAATAGGCGGCCGTTTTTCCGGTACCGGTTTGGGACTGCACGTACAAATCGTCCCCGGTAAGAGAGGTCTTTAAAACCTGTTCTTGGACAGGAGTGCATGTTTCATAGCCGGCCGCGGCTATGCCTTTAAGAAGGTCCTCATGCAAGGCAAATTCTGTAAAATTCATATGCAAATATTATAATGGAATGAATGTTTTTATTCAAGAGAGCCCCCGCCCCCTCCGCCCAAAGGCGCCTAGCCGAAAGGCCGCGAAATCACGGGAACAGCCTTACGGCGCGGACGGACCAAGTCTCTCCTCTCCAGTAAGAGATTTTGGTTGCCCCATAAAAAAGATTCGCAGCATTAATTACATTCGTACCTGTCGCGCTATGATAAATATTGGCATTGTCAGAAGCCGTTGAGCCTACGGCTATTTGAACCGCGGAAGAGCCAATCGCGCCAAGAGCGGAGTTAATCGTCGCTTTATTCGCACAAATGGCCCTAAGCTCATCTTGGCCGGGAAGATACCATCCGCTGTTGTAGGGCGACGAAAGAGCCGTGTTTCCGGCTATCTTGTCGGAACCTTCTCCGTAATGCTCCGCCCAATAGAAAACCGGAGAGTCAGGAATGATTCCCGCCGCGACATTATACTCAGCCACATTCTCCTTCATCAAAGCCAAAGTCAACAAGCCGTTCTTTTTATGTTCCTGTTCCTCAAGAGTATCATTTGGCACAATTCTTTTATCCGCTCCAATTCCAGTTTCGCCAGCTGTAGAATCAAGAGGCGCGTTGATTGACCATTTGGGCGTCGTGCTATCCGAGCTTCCGTTCAAGCGAAGCGATTGATTATACTTCCATTCCTTGATTCCGACGCCAAGGGTCTTTTCGCCAAGGTCATAGCTTCCGGCGCTGCCAGATCCAGTGTAATAAATCACTGCGATCGCGCGGGCTTTTTGCGCGTCGCTCAGCGTCAAGCCGGCCGCATAAGGCGTCGCGCTTCCGTCGTCAAAAACAATGTCGCCCACCGCAAGCGCTTCGCCCGGCTCCTTGCTTCCGCAATATGTTGGCAAAACATAGCTTGTCGCCGTGTCCTCGGAGCGGACGACGCGCAGGCCGTTGGAAACGCTTCTATAGCTCGGACCTTGGTTGCTCCGTCCATAGACCGTAAGCTGATCTTGGGTTTGAGTGTTGCCATAACTGCCGCCGCGGCAGGCCCGATTATCGCCTGATTCAGGCCCCGTCATCGGCGTGTCTGTGACAACGGTTTCAATCCACCTGTCCCAGCACCACTCAAAAACGTTTCCGCTCATGTCGTAAAGCTGCAGCGAGTTGGGGGCTTTTGTCCTAACATCTTGCGGCGACCTTGGCGTAATCGTAATGTTGTTGGAACACCAGCATACGTCGTTTATATTGTCGCTTCCGCTGTATTTTGTTTGTCCGGCCGAGGACAAGTTTCCGCCGCGGGCAAGGTATTCCCATTCCGCCTCGGTGGGAAGGCGCCAGCCGTTGGCGTTCCAATCGCAGGTTACAGCGCTGTACGCGGCGTAGGTTGGCTTTGAGCTGCTTGTCGGAATTTCCCCCCACGCGTCCGGGTTTGTAGACCCGCTTATCGTGTAGCAGGGAGTCAGGTTGTCGGCAGCGCTCTTTTTGTTGCAGTAGACAAGCGCGTCAAACCAGTTCACATAATTAATCGCAATGTCGTCGCCCTCGCGGTAACCTATCGAGGCGGTAGGCCCCGCCTGGTCCCGCAAGGTCTTTCCCGTCGCCTCGAACCATTCTTTTTGGGTAACCTGATGGTCGCAGGCGATGAGGCTCTTTATTTTTATATTTCTTCCGCTGATGAACACTCCGGAATTTGGAACGGCGGCAGCTCCGCTAACGCTGGCGCCGTCAACGCTGACAAGCGAGTTCTTGACCTTGTAGGCAAAAGACGCGTTGTGGCTCAAGCCCAAGAAGGCCGCCGAAACCCTTAGCGAGTAGTCGTCCTCAAGGGCGACGGCCGGAACTTCCGCCGTCAAGCCGCTCGCGCTTGAGCTGACAGGAACGTCGCAGGCTTTTCTTGTGCCTGAGTAAAGGGCTGCGGTCCAAGCCACTTTGTTGTAGTCGGGGTCGGAAGCCCTGTCCGCAACCGCAAGTGTTTCAAAAGTGTCCTCCAAATAGAGCTTTTTGTCGGCCGGGTTGTAGTAAAGGTGTGTCGTCGCCGGAGTTGAACCGGCCGGCTCTTTTCTAGTCACGGTCGTCGTCAAGGCGACGCTCTTGGCCACGCCGGGATTGGCGACCAGACCTGACGCGGCAAGCTCTATCGTATAGTCGTATGGGCTGTAAATTCCGCCGGAGCTTACGGCAAAGACAGCCTCTCCTACGTTTGTTCCGCTTGCCATCGCGGCGACGCCATAGTCGTTTTCAGAGATAAAGACGCTTCCGGGCGTATCCGGGTTGGCGTAAGAAGGCGTCGCGTAGTCTTTCGTAAAGACAATGGGCGCGTCCTTTGTCGGCTTTGTCGCGCCGGTGAACGGCATTGAAACGCCAATCTTTGAGCCGCTTATGTTTCCGCCAACGGTCAATACATAGCCCAATGGAACGCAAAGGTTGGACTGAATTGTCGGCGTGTTTTTAAAGTGGTTGTCGTAAATCGTGTTCTTGCCCTTTATAATGAACTCCGGAGTTATGCGTTCAATCGAAATTCCGGCGGACTTTCCGAGTGCGGGCGCGGCGGTGGAAACGTTTCCTGTAATTGTACAGCCGTCAAGGGTAAAGAGGCCGTTGTAGCTGTCAAGGGCGGCCGTCTTGCAAGTGTTGCCTGTGATTTCAACGCCAATAAGCTCCGCCATTTCGCCGGCTTGGACGGCATAGTTGCAGCCGACGTTGTTCTTTATCGCGCCGCCGGTCATCTTTAGCGGCAGGCTGTCAATGTAAATGACAGTCCAACATTCGCCATGGCCTGTAAATTCGCAGTCCGTCAACTCTGAACCCGCGGACGAGCCGCCGCCGCTCCAGAAAGCGTAGAAATACGGATTGTAAGAACCGCTTCCAGTGACAGCCGACGTGTTGTCGCAAACAGTCGTCGCGCTCATCTTGAGCGTTCCTTCGTTAAAAATGAGAGAAGCTTCATCAGGGGAGGATTTCTTTTCTCCACTAAAGACGTTGCCGTAAATCTTGGAGCTGTTTATGTTCAATTCCGCGCCGTCCACCGCGTGAATCAAGGCGCTGGTCGTGTAGTCGTCCGAAGCGGCAACCGCGCCGCCGGTCAAATTCAAGCCTTGAATCACCGTCTTTCCGACGGCGGCGTTGACCAATTTTCGGACGGCGGTTCCGGCTTGCTCGGCGCTTACGGTCTTTGTTCCGCCAAGGCCGGCGACCTTTATCGTCGCGGCGGAAAGAGACGGGTCGGAAGCGTCAATCAAATAGCCGTTGTGAGCGCCAAAGTTGTAGTCGTCGGGCGTCGTCAAATCGGTCATCAAACGGATGTCGCAAAGGCTGTCTGCAATGTAGTCGCCGCTTGCGACGCCGTCAACAAAGGTGTCAACGGCGCGTTGGATTGTCCTGAAGGGCTTTTTCCTTGAGCCTTCCGCGTTGTCGTCGCCTTCTTCCGAAATATAGAACCTAGTGAATACGGCGCGGCATTTCCATTTTATGACTTCGCTGTCTGAATACAAGGGCTTTCTGACATAGGCGCGGACAAAGCTTGTTCCCGCCGGAATGGAAATCGTACCCTGCAAGCCGTTTATCTTTCCCGCGCTCACAAAGCTTGAGCAGGCTTCGTCGCGGTAAACTTCCCACATGACGCAAGCGTCGCTCATGTCGTAGTCGTAAGAGTCCACGTGCTTTGTCTCGCCCGAGACGGGATCGGTGTAGTCAAAGCTTGCGGTCTTGGGCTCGGCCTTTATAGTCACGTAAACGCTGTCGTCCTCGTCCTGGTCAACGCTGTTCTTTGTTCCGTCAGGGTCGGCGGGGGCGTAAATCTTGAACTTGTTGGCAAACTGCGTGTCGGTCTTGGCGAACGCGTCGGGCGCTCCAAGCTTGAAGCCGCGGGTGCTTATCGCAAGGCTTGAGGAAAGGCCGGCCTTGTCGGTCACGACCACCGTGTAAATTTTTTCCTTTTCGTCGGCCTCGTCGCCGGTCGGAAAGTAAGCCGCGTTTTCGTCCGCGTCAAAGCTTAGGCCTGTGTTTTGGTTGGCGACGATGTTGGACGGAGCCGTTGTAGTAAGCTCGGCGCCGGCCTCATAGGAAATCGAGCCGTCGGCGGCGACGGTCGCGGCGAAGGTCTTTCCGTTTACGGACACGCTCTCTATGTCGTTGTGGTATGTCTGAACCATAGCCCTTGTGGGCAAGTTGAAGCACAAGACCCAGCGCGAAGGCGTTTCCGTAGTCTGCATTGTAAGGGCTCCGCTGACCTTTGGCGGCGTCGCGTCGCTTGAAAGCTTGAGTTTGTTGTAAACGCCAAAGCTGACCATAGACACCGGATGCATCAACGTAATATACGGCGAAATGTTGGCGCCGGCAGCGTTTTGCGCCAAGAACTCGGCGGGAAAAGTCATGCGGAGCTTTGTAGTGTCGCCGTCGCCTTGGCTAAGCGTGACCAAATCGCTTCCCGGGAGGCCGCTTTGGGCAAACTGATAGGCCATGTTGCGGCCGAGGGAAAACGAGTAGTGCTGGGGATTTCTCAAAGTGAATTCGACAGTGTACGTGTCTTCGTAAGAAAGGCAAAGGTTTCCGCTCTTGTCAGTCGGAGCGTTGTCGGGAATGATTTTATACGCCTCTATCGAAGCGGTGCTGGTCATCTCCTTAAAGTAGGCGCCGGCCTTGTTTTGGAAAGAGTCTCCGTTAAAGCCCAATTCGCAGGAGGCGAACAACGCCGCCCCCGCAAAAACAGCCGCGAAAATAAAATTTCTCCAAAAACATTTTCCCATAATAAATCACCCTATTTTAACGCATTTATAGAAAAAAATGCAAGTAAAAAAAGCAAAAAACGGAAAAAGCGCGACGGCGGAAGCGGGTTGAAAAAAGCTTGCCTTTGCTGTAAATTCAACCTTATGGACAAAACGCAAGAGCAAGCCCAGCTTTTAAAAAACAGAGTTTCAAAGAATTTCAAGCAGCTTAGGAAATGGGCGCGAAAGAATTCCGTCACTTGCTTCAGGCTTTACGACCGAGACATTCCGGAAATCCCGCTTTCAATCGACCTTTACGAATTCCTTCCGGCCGACATACAGACGCCGGAAGAAGCCCAAGCCTTTGTCCAAGCCCAAGCCGCCGCCGAAAGCGCCAACGAGCCGGGAGCCGCCGCCCGCCGTTTGGAGCGGACCTTCCTTAAAGTGTTTTTGTACGAGCGGCCCTACGAAAAGCCGGAGGAAGAAGAGCGCGCATGGCTTGAAGCGATGACGGACGCTTTGGCAGAATGCCTTGGCGTGGACAAAGGCCGCGTCGCCGCCAAGACTCGGGCTCGCGAAAAAGGCGGCTCCCAATACGCCCAAGACCGCAAGGCGCCTCAAGACCGCAAGGCTTCGCAAGCCCAAGAAGCCGGCGGCGGCAATTCTTTGGCTTGCGACGAGTCTCGGCGGAAAGCCCAAAAACTTTGCGGCCGCGCCTACGAAAACGGCTCGATATTCTTTGTGGATTTGGAAAGCTACTTGGACACGGGCCTCTTTTTGGACATGAGGCTTGCCCGCGCGATGATAAAGGCAAAGTCCGCCGGAAAGCGGGTTCTAAACCTCTTTTGCTACACCTCAAGCTTTTCCGTCGCGGCCGCTTCGGGCGGAGCGAAAAGCGTCAACAGCGTTGACCTTTCAAACACTTACCTGGAATGGTCAAAGAAAAACTTCAGCCTCAACGGATTGGAGCCTGACTCCTTTGAGTGGACCAAGGCCGACGCCATCGCTTTTTTGGACCAAGCGGCCGCCCGCCGGGAAAATTCCGCAGGCCTCTACGACATAATCATTTTGGACCCGCCGACCTTCAGCAACTCCAAGTCCGCGAAAAACACTTTGGACACAAAGCGCGACTGGGCGGCCCTGTGCGAAAAATGCCTCAAGCTTTTGGACAAGGACGGAGAGCTTTACTTTTCGACAAACGCAAAAACATTGAAGTTTGACCCCGCCCTCTTGCCCGGCGCCCGCTGGACGGACATTACCGAGCGGACAATCGACTTGGACTTTAAAACAAAAAAGAGCCACAGAATGTGGCTCCTTCAAAAATCTCAAGAAACAAAATAAAAGTAAAATTACTTGGCTTCTTTGATTCCGTAGCGCTTGTTAAAGCGGTCGATGCGTCCAGCTGTGTCAACGAGCTTCTGCTTTCCTGTGTAGAAAGGATGGCAGGCAGAACAAATTTCAACGTGGATGTCCTTTACTGTCGAGCGAGTCTCGATTACGTTTCCGCAAACGCATGTAATCTTTGTGAGCGTGTACTCAGGATGAATGTCTTTTTTCATCAGTTCCTCCAAAATATATTTGAAAAGCCTTGCCCTGCGGCGCGGAAGCAAAAGCATAAGGCCAGCCTCAAAACGACGCAACAAAACTTGCCAAATTAAAATTAGTTCAATTATTTTAGCGCAAATAGTGAATATTAGTCAATAGCCGCCTGCGCCTTTGAACTCAAAAACATTGTTACATAGCGGCGCTACCGGTATTCATCGACGCCAAGAAAGCCGCATTGTCCTTGCTCTTTTTCATCCTGTCAAGAATGAGCTCGGTGATTTCAGCGTCTTCCATAGGATTGATGACCTTTCGCAAAACCCAAAGCTTTTGAAGCTCTTCTTCCGTAAGCAAAAGCTCTTCCTTGCGGGTGCCGGATTTTTTGATGTTGATCGCTGGGAACAAGCGGCGCTCGGCCAACTTTCTGTCAAGGTCAATTTCGCTGTTTCCGGTTCCCTTGAACTCTTCAAAAATAACTTCGTCCATGCGGCTTCCGGTTTCTATCAAAGCCGTTGAAATGATTGTAAGAGAGCCGCCTTCCTCGATGTTT
>JAILDQ010000233.1 GCA_024689365.1 Treponema sp.
ATCCTTTCCGCTAAAGGCAACGTCGGCCTTGTTTCCCGCCAAAAGCGCGCTGGCAATCTGAGGCTTTACAACTTGAAAAGCCAAGTCCTTTTGGTTTGTAATCGGAAAATATGTTCTGTCCGGCAAATAAATAGAAATGCCTACGTCGCTCAACAATTGATAAACCGATTCATAAATGCGGCCTTTGGCCAAAAGAATGCTCAATTTTTCCATAATAGAGTTTATTGTAATGAATTTTACGGCCTTTTGCTAGTGGTGGGATGGAGATAGGGCTATTTCTCTTTGCTTTCCATATATTTTTTTAAGTCTTTAATCAATTGTTCTGTTCTTAATTTCGCGCCCTCATTTGTCAAATGCAGGTTGCTGGCATAAAAATACTTTTTGTCAAATATATAATTTGTGAAATCAGACACAAGTGGACATTCCGCATGCTCTTCAATTTTTTGCTGGAACTGAACGTATTCATCAAGGTCAAAGCCTTCCAGCCCGCTTAAAATTGGGACGCCGGCAATGACAAGGGAGACTCCTTTTGATTTGCAGAATTTGTACAGTTTGTTTATTCTTTTCATGCAGACGCTGTTAACGCCAGAATGCAGCAAACAGGGTTCGCTTTCACCCGCTTCAACATTTCTTGGAAAGATGTTGTCGCCGTATTTATTGAAGGCTTCTCTTGCATAACAGGTTGGCGTTGGAGAATCGTCATTGTCCTTGCCTAGATATCTGGCAATGCATTTAAAAGCGTATTTTGGCAACGATAGAATAATTCCAGGATAATCTTTGGCTCTAAAAATTTTCCAAAAATGAAAATAATTTTCAACTGTAAGGAGGGCTAATTCTGGATCCAAGATTTTGTCGTCGTCATCATAAGTTAGGTGGCTTAGGACAATTATGTCGCCTTTTGTAAGATTAAAAAGAGGCATTCTTTCGTGAAAGGCGTTTCCCAATCCGCCGTGCAGGCCAAGATTGACAACAGGCATTCCTAGTTCTTCTTCAATTAGATTTGATTGAATTCCAAAGGCTAGGTTTGAATTGCCGGCAAGAACTATTTTAGGGGAGTGTATGTTTTCCAATCGATTGATCTTGTCAATAAATGAAGCGTTATAAGAATGCGCGTATTGGGGCGCTATAAAAAAAAGAGAAATGGGAATCCATATAAGACATACTGAAGCCAACAATAAAACTTTTAAAATATATTTCTTCATATTGTCCCCTAAAACTTAAAGTATAAAAACTCTGTGTTAGCTTTTTCTTGATATGTGTAGTTGTAAAAAAGATGAAAAGAAATGATGGCTGAAAGCAAAATATATGCAGTCCAGCGGATAATTCTTTTTTGCTTTTTTATAAGAAGCTGCCCGTTCCTTTCTTTTGTCGCGATTTGAACGGCCAAAAAAGCGGCTAAGATTGCTATGTTCACAACCATGTTCTTGACTCCGCCACCCGTCTCGCCTGTCAACGAAAGCATTTTGTGAAGCGCGTCCTTAAGGCCGTCAAGCTTTGCCATGTTTATGAATGCAAGAATTTCTGTTGGCGCCGCCGCGATCTTTTTGACAACGGCAGCGGCCTCGGATACGTTCTTGGCGCGGAAGAAAATCCACGCGAAAGCGACCAAGCAGAAAGTTACGGCGACATTTATCCACAAAGGAATTTTCATTTTGTCGCGCGCGCTTTTTGTGGCTCTTTCCGCGCACAAAAAGAGTCCGTGAAGCGCGCCCCAGATGACAAAGTTCCAGGTGGAGCCGTGCCATATTCCGCTGACTAAAAATGTTGCCATCAAGTTTATGTATATGCGGGGCAGGGCGACGCGGCTTCCGCCAAGGGGAATGTAGACATAGTCGCGCAGCCAAGAACTGAGGCTGATGTGCCAGCGCCTCCAAAATTCTCCGACGGATTGCGACAAATAAGGCCGGTCGAAATTTTTTCCGACATCAAATCCAAGATAGCGAGCCACTCCAATGGCCATGTCCGAATAGCCGGAAAAGTCGCAGTAAATTTGAAATGAATATAGGATGGTGGCAAAAAGCAGCGCGAGGCCGTATTGGTCTCCGACATTTCCATAGACATAGTTGACGTAAAGCGCGATTCTGTCAGCTATGCAAAGCTTTTTGAATAGACCCCACGCAAAGAGCCTAAGGCCGTCGGTCGCGTCGTCGTAGTCAAAATTATGGGCCTTGTTCAGTTGGGGAATGAGATTTCCAGCGTGTTGTATTGGTCCGCTCGATATTGTCGGAAAGAAACTCACAAAGAGCGCGATGTTCAAAAAATTTCTTTCCGCCTGAATTTTCTTTTTGTAAACGTCAGCGATATAGCCAACGCTCTGGAAAGTGAAAAAAGAAATTCCCAGAGGAAAAATCCATCGGACATTGGCCGCTTGGGGAACATATTTTACAGCCAAAAGCGGCGCCAAGTCCGCCAAAACGAAAGCCGTCAAGGCAATCTTGTTCTTGCAAAAGATTCCGGCGAAATATGAAATTGCGATGGCGTATGCAAGAAAAGGAATAAAGCGCAAATCCGCGAACGCGTAGAAGACAAGGCTGGCGGCGAGCAAAATGACTTTTTGCGCAAGGGCGGCCCGCTCTCCAAGCCGCACGGCGATGCGATACAAAACTACGAGAATTAAAAAAAATGCCGCGAACAGAAGAGATAAAAAAGACATATTGTTAATATATCATAAACCAGACCATTTGGGAATACCACTAACTTCTTGACATAATATATATTATCAAATATAATTTGAACAGACATAAAATGACGGGCTTTGAAAGCCGTGCAAGGAGGAATTATGGGCGTTTACGATTATTCAGTTTTTGACGCGAAGGGCGATGAGGTCAAGCTTTCCGACTGCAAGGGAAAAGTTTTGATGATTGTGAACACTGCGACTGGCTGCGGATTTACGCCCCAGTACAAGGACATCGAGGCGATGTACGAAAAGTTCCACGACAAGGGCTTTGAAGTGATTGACATTCCTTGCAACCAATTTGCGGGGCAAACTCCTGGAACTGACGAGGAAATCCACCAGTTTTGCCAGTTGAAGTACAACACCCAGTTTCCGCAAATGAAAAAGTCTGACGTTAACGGTGAGAATCAGTTGGAGCTTTACAAGTACCTAAAATCGCAAAAAGCCTTTGAAGGTTTTGGAAAGGGCCCCGCAGCGCTAGCCATGGGACTTATGCTTAAAAAAATCGACAAGGATTACAAGAACAATCCCGACATAAAATGGAACTTCACAAAATTCATCGTTGACAAAGAAGGGAACGTAGTGGCGCGTTTTGAGCCTACAGCCAAAATGGCTGAGGTTGAGAAATGTGTTGAGACTCTTTTATAAACGCGCTGATTAACGGACGTCCAAGCAAGACTTCTTGCGCTCCAAGAGCAAAGGCCGCAATTGCGTCTTCTTTTGAGCGAATGCCTCCATCAACCCAAAGGGAGGCGCAGTTGCTTTTTATCCTGTCAAAATTTTCCAAAAGGAATTCCGCTGTGGAGCCTATGTCGGTTTCCACTCGGCCGCCGTGATTTGAAACGACCACGACTTCCGGCTTCAACTCTTCAATCAATTCAAAGTCTTCTTTTGTCCAAACGCCTTTCACCACGAGCGGAACTTTCGCGGCTTTTCGCAATTCGTTTAGTTGGGCGGCCGTCTTTTTTTCAAGGTGAACCTTGTTACGCATCGTTACGATATTGTACGCGTCAATGTCAACGCCGATAAGGTCCGCGACGGGAAGGGCCCATTCCAAGCGCTCAAAAAGTTTTTCTTGCGGATATGGTTTGAAAAATACGGCGGCCTTTTTTGCCTGCGAGCCATTTGAATCCAGCGCCTTTACCGCCGCGATTCCGGCCAAAAGTTTTTGGTCTGGGCAGCCGTCGCCGACGCCAAGCTTTATTCCAAGTCCGTTCGCGAACGAATAAAATGGCTTGTAAAAAGATTCTTCGTCGGGCCAGCCGATGTTTTCTTGGGCGCCGGTGATTGGGGCAAGGCGAATTCTTTCTTTGCTGAAAGAAGCGGCGGCCTCTTGGATTTTTTCTTGAGGGATTGCCGGAAGAATTTTTTTCCAGCCCTCGCAATTGAGAATGTTGTTCTTGCCATTAAAAACGCCGCCCATTCCCGGAAGCTCGCCGAGGCAAGCCCTTCCGTTGCAATTCGCGCAAAGGCGGCATTTAAAGGTTGACGACAATTTTTAGTCTCCGAACGAAGTTCCCAAGGCGCGCGCCGCCAAAAGCATTGGGTGGTCAAGGGGAACGTTCTTTACTTTTCCGGCAACGTCCTTTAAAGGAACGCCGACGATTTTTTGGTCTTGAATCGCGACTAGCTTTCCAAAATCTCCGCGAGCCAAGAAGTCCGCGGCGGCGCAGCCGTACTGGCTTGCCAAAACTCTGTCGTAAGGAGAAGGAGTTCCTCCGCGCTGCAAGTAGCCCAAAACAGTTACGCGCGACTCAAGGTTTGTGCGCTCGCCCAATTCTTTTGCAACGCGGTAAGCGATGGAGTAGGGCATTTCGGAGCGGGCTCTTTTGAAAGATTTTTTGTCGAGCTTGGCTTCGGCTTTTGAAAGCGCGCCTTCCGCTACGACAACAATCGAAAATTCTTTTCCGTCTTCCTTGCGCTTCATGACTTTTTTGGCCACGCTGTCAATGTCGTAAGGGATTTCCGGCAAGAGAATTACGTCTCCGCCGCCGGCGACTCCGGAATACAAGCCAAGCCAGCCGGCCTTGTGGCCCATAACTTCTATTACCATAAGACGGCTGTGGCTGTGCGCCGTGGTGTGAATTCTGTCGATGGCTTCCGTGGCAACGTCGAGCGCCGTGTGAAAGCCAAAAGTCATGTCGGTGTGAACGATGTCGTTGTCGATTGTTTTTGGCAAGCCGATTACGTTAAGGCCTTCGTCTGCCAAAAGGCTTGCGGTCGTGTTGGTTCCGTTTCCGCCAAGGCAAACCAAAGCGTCAAGGCCCCATTTTTTGTAATTCTTTTTAATCGCGTCAACCGGCATCATTTTTGCCACTGGATCCGGCTCCTTCGCTTTGAAGGGCTTTTCGCGGCTGGTTCCCAAAAGGGTTCCTCCAATAGTCAAAATGCCGCGCAAATCTTCGGACTTAAGCGGAACCATGTTGCCCTGAACAAGGCCTCGGTAACCGTTCTTGATTCCAAAAAATTCCATTCCGTACTGAACCATTCCAGCCCGGCAAACTCCGCGGATAGCCGCGTTCAATCCAGGGGCGTCTCCCCCGCTGGTGAGAATACCCACCTTTTTCACAGAAGTCTTGCTCATAGCCAAGCATTCTAGCAGATGTCGAGCTTTTTTTCTAGTGTGGAAAGCTTTTTGTTTGAGGCGCGGGCCTGTTCAAGCTTGATAAGCCTTGTTGAAGGGCGTGTAAAAAAATTGAGGAATTTGCAAAAAAAATCCCGCAATGGCAAAATATGCGCTATAATAGTAGTGTTATTTTCATTTTAAATAGAGGCCTATATATGAAAGCGTTAAGAGATGATGTAAGTTGGAAATTTCTGGACGATTATCGCGGAAAATTCTTTAAGTCAAATTGGCCTACATTGCCCCAAATGTTTCGCATTTCTGTAGAAAGATGGCAGGACAACATTTGTTTTGTTGACTTTGAAGGAAACGGCGGCGCCAAGCAAAGCTACACTTACATTCAAGTTTGGCGCAAGGTTGAAAATCTGGCGCGCTGGATGCTTTCTGAAGGAATAAAAAAAGGAGACCGAATCGCTGTCAGCGGAAAAAATTCTCCTGAATGGGCCACTGTTTTCATCGCCTCAATGCTTGCCGGAGCCATCGCCTGTCCTTTGGACTACGCTCTCCACAATGACGAATTGGCCAACTTGGTAAAGACGGCCAAGCCAAAAATGATTTTTGTCGACGAAGAAAAATACGATTGGTTTTCCAAAAATAGAATGGGAGCCAAAATTTATTCCCTCTCGCCAAAAAATCCAAAGGTCTTTGTTTACAATTTGATTTCAACAAAAAAGACCCCGGACTTCCCGGAAGTTTCCGACAAGGACACGGCGGCCATTTTGTTCACCAGCGGAACCACTGGAAATCCAAAGGGCGTAATGCTAAGCCACGAAAATTTGGTCAGCGACTGTTTCATCGCCCAGCAAAATTTGATTTTGCTTGACACTGACGTTTTCTACAACTTGCTTCCGATTCATCACGGCTACACGATGCAGGCCGCCTTGATTTGTCCTTTGAGCGCGGGATGTTCGATTGTTTTTGGAAAGAGCATGGCCGTAACCCGCTTGCTCAAGGAATTGAGGGAAGGGAAAATTACTGTAATGCTAGGCGTTCCTCTTTTGTACAACAAGCTTTACACAGGCATTCTAAAAGGCGTTGCCGCCAAGGGAAAAGTCGTAGAGCTTTTGATAAAACTCTTGATGAACATTAGTTACGGAATCAAAAAGCTTCTTGGCGTTAATGTCGGAAAATACTTGCTGCATTCCGTTTTGGAAGCGGCCAACATTTCTACAATTCGAGTTGCCATTTGCGGCGGCGGCCC
>JAILDQ010000239.1 GCA_024689365.1 Treponema sp.
AAAATGTTCAACTTTTCTTTGGCCGCCGTTTGTTCGCGCGCGCCGTTTTTTCATTCAATAAAATTTTTTCTTCTCCGCAAAAAGGCTTTTTCTTGCAAGGCTGTGATTTTTGATTTGGACGGCTGCCTTTTGGATTCCCTCAGCGTATGGAAAGGCTTGGCTGCAAAATGCGTGAAAGAATCAGGCGGTCCGATTCTAGGGCAAAGAGAGTCTGACAAGTTGGACCAAAAAGTTTTTGTGATGAGCATGGAAGAATGCGCCTCGTATTTGATAAAAACTTTTGGCCTAAAAACAAACGCTGGGAAAATCGTTCAGAGGGCAAACGAAATTCTTTTGGAACAATACAAAAACAATGTGAGGCTTTTTCCAGGCGCGAAAAAAAGTCTCGAAGCCTTAAAGTCAAAAGGAATTAGAATTTGCGCGGCGACAAGCGGCGACAGTCTTTGCGAGGAAGCGGCCTTAAAGCGGCTTGGAATATATGATTGCTTTGAAAAAATATTTTACTGTTCGCAAATGAAAACTTCAAAATCATCTCCAATGATTTTTAACGAGGCAGCGAAATTCATGCAATGCCAGCCGAATCAAACCTTGGTTGTTGACGATTCCAAAGTCGCGCTCAAAACGGCGAAGGAGTCAGGCTTTAAAACGTTTTTAGTGTAAAAAAAATAAATTGCCTTGGGGGCACCACTAGGCATAAAGCAGAAAAGGAGGAATTATGAAAACTGCTTTAACAATCGCTGGAAGCGATTCTAGCGGAGGCGCCGGCATTCAAGCGGACATCAAGACGATGACGGCGAACGGCGTTTACGCAATGAGCGCTGTCACCGCTTTGACCGCCCAGAATACGACCGGCGTAACTGGCATTATGGAGGCGACGCCGGAATTCTTAAAAGAGCAAATTTCCAGCGTTGTCACAGACATTTTTCCCGACGCGGTGAAAATTGGAATGCTTTCTTCCGCAGCGCTTATAAATGTCGTCGCGCAATCAATCAAAGAATTTAAATTGAAAAACGTTGTCGTCGATCCGGTAATGGTTGCCACAAGCGGAGCCAAACTCATCAGCGACGACGCGATTGAAGTCTTGAAAAAATCCCTTTTGCCCTTGGCGCTTGTCATAACGCCAAACATTCCTGAAGCGGAAGTTCTTTGCGAAAAAAAAATTCAAAGCCAGCAGGATATGGAGGAGGCGGCCAAAACGATTTTTGATAAATTTGGCGCGGCGGTTTTATTAAAGGGCGGCCATCAGTTGAACGACGCCAACGATTACTTGTTCGGCAACATTGACGGCGGCGAGCTTTGCGGAAAATGGATTAACGGCAAACGAATCCAAAACCCTAACACCCACGGAACAGGATGCACTCTTTCAAGCGCGATTGCAAGCAATTTGGCAAAGGGCAAAAGCCTAGTCGATTCAGTTCAGTCTGCCAAAAATTATTTGTCAGCCGCGCTCGCCGCCATGCTCGATTTGGGAAAGGGCAGCGGTCCGATGAACCATGCGTTTGCTATAAAAGGAGATTTTTAAAATGACAGTAATATCAAGTTCTTTAATTTGGTTTGGCGCCGGAGTTTCAATCGCTGAAATTATTACCGGAACATATTTCGCGCCGCTTGGCTTTGCAAAAGGATTGGCGGCGATTGTAATCGGACACGTTTTGGGCTGCTTGCTTTTGTTCGCAACCGGCTTGATTGGCGCCAAAACAAAAAAGACCGCCATGCAATGCGCGTCTTTAAGCTTTGGAAAAATCGGCGCTAAATTCTTCGCGCTTTTAAATGCGGCGCAGCTTTTGGGCTGGACTGGGATTATGATTTACGACGGTTCTGTTTGCGCCAATACGATAGCCAACGCTTCAAAGGATTATTCAAAAATCGCGGCTCTTGCGATTGGCCTTTTGATCATTGTTTGGATTTTGGCTGGAGTCCGCAATTTGGACAAGTTGAATTTTGTCGCGGTCGCGGCCCTTTTTGCCTTGACGATATTTTTGTGCGTAAAAATATTTTCTGGAAGCGCTGATTCTTCGCAAACGGCAGACGCGGCGCAAGAAGGACTTTCGTTTGGAGCGGCTGTGGAACTTTCTTTGGCAATGCCCCTTTCTTGGCTTCCTGTAATCAGCGATTACACTAAGGACGCAAAAAAGCCTTTTGCCGCGACGCTTGCAAGCGCTTTGGTTTATTTTGCGGTCAGCGTTTGGATGTACGCGATTGGAATGGGAGCCGCGATTGTCACAGGGCAAAGCGCGATTGACCTTGTAATGCTCAAGGCTGGTTTGGGCGCCGCGGGTCTTGTGATTGTTGTTCTTTCGACTGTCACAACAACTTACCTTGACGTTTTTTCAGCGGGAATTTCAAGCCAGAGCCTTCATTCAAAAATCAACGCGAAAATCGCGGCTTTAATTGTTGCGGTTTTGGGAACGCTCGGCGCCTTGCTTTTTAACATGGACAACATAACCAACTTTTTGTATTTGATTGGAAGCGTCTTTGCGCCGATGACCGCAATTTTGCTTGCGGATTTCTTTGTTCTTAAAAACGATTCCTCGCAAATGAAAATTGATTTTTCAAGCATTGTCGTTTGGCTTTTGGGTTTTGCAATTTACAGAATCTTCATGCGCTTTGACTTTGCCATTGGCTGCTCGCTTCCGGCGATGGCCGCGACTTTTGTCTTGGCTTTGGCGGCGTCATTGATTTTTAAGAAAAAAAAGCTTTCTTGACCCAATCAAGTCTCATCGTTATAATTTAAGAATGATAGAAGTTAAGAGTCAACCTTTAGCCGCTTGTACATTTATAGATTTGTTCGCAGGTCTTGGCGGATTTCGGTTGGCTCTTGAATCTTTGGGCGCGCGTTGCGTTTACTCCAACGAGTGGGACAGGCAAGCGCAAAAAGTTTACCAAGAAAATTTTGGCGAAAAGCCCCAAGACGACATTACAAAAGTTGACGAAAAAACAATTCCCGACCACGACATTTGTTGCGCCGGCTTTCCTTGCCAGGCTTTTTCAATCAGCGGAAAAATGAGAGGCTTTGAAGACAGCCGCGGAACTTTGTTCTTTGATGTCGCTCGCATTGTAAAAGAAAAAAAGCCAAAAGTTGTCTTTATGGAAAACGTAAGGAACTTTGCGCGGCACGACGGCGGAAGAACTTTGCAAGTCGTTCAGTCAACGATGGAAGGCCTTGGCTATTCCTTTGACCAAAAAGTTTTGAGCGCCTTGGACTACGGCATTCCGCAAAGACGAGAGCGCGTTTACATGGTTTGCTTTAGAAAAGATTTGGGAAAAATAGATTTTGAATTTCCAAAGCCTTTTCCGTTGACTCGTCATGTGGAGGATTTTTTGCTCAAGGAATCGGAAGAAACCGCCTCCCTTTATGACGATCGCTATCCAATAATTTTCAATCCAAAAAAAAGCGACAAGCCAAGCTTAAAAGCCGTCAAATTGGGAATCGTTAACAAGGGCGGTCAAGGCGAGCGAGTATACAGCCCCAAAGGAATCGCGGTCACTTTAAGCGCTTACGGCGGCGGAGTTTTTGCAAAGACAGGCGGCTACTTGATTGACGGTCGGGCCAGACGTTTGCATCCTAGAGAATGCGCCCGCTTGATGGGATATCCAGATTCCTATAAAATTTCAAAAAGGCCAAACCAGGCTTACAAGCAATTTGGCAATTCCGTTGTGGTTGACGTTTTGCAATTCATCGCGATTCAAATTTCAAAAGCGCTTGAGTCGGCAAAGTAGAAATGGACACTCTTAGCAAAGAACAGCGGCATTTTGTAATGTCTCAAATTAAAAGCTGCGACACAAAGCCCGAGGTCGCCGTCCGCTCTTATTTGCACAAACTTGGATTCAGATTCAGGAAAAACGACAAGCGTTTGATCGGCAAGCCTGACATTTATTTTCCTCGATATTACGCAGTGATTTTTGTGAACGGTTGTTTTTGGCACGGCCACGATTCTTGCAAAAAAGTAAGGATTCCTAAAACAAACACGGAATACTGGGCGAGTAAAATTCAACGAAACAAAGAGCGCGACAAAGAAGAAGTCAAGGCCTTGTTGGAAGAGGGCTTTAGGGTTGGCGTGGTATGGGAGTGTTCGATTACCGGGAAAAACCGCGCAAAAAAAATAAGAGAACTGTCGGAAAACGTCGCCCTTTGGCTTGAAGAAGGCTTTGACCAAAACTACAAGGAGTTTTAGCCAAAGCAAAAATCAAAGGCCCTTTGCCCAAGCGTAAGAACTTAAATATGGGTCGGGCTTTATGGGAGTTGGGCTTCCCCAAATCTCGTCAATCAATCCTTCAGAATTTATGCGGCCGATTCTAACTTTTTTTTGCAAGTGCTGGTTGTCGCCGTCTATTTTTACCATTCCTTCCGGAGCGTCAAATGTCAATCCTTTTGCGGCGATTCGAACCGCTTCTGTTTCAAAGGACCCCGCTTTTTCGCAAGCCAAAGCCCATAGGTGAACCGCAATGTACGCGGCTTCCATTGGGTCGCCCACAAAGCAATCTTTTCCGTAACGCTCCCTGTATCGCTTTACAAAATTTTTGTTTTGAAAAGAAGCGATTGTCTGTATGTAATTCCACGTGACCAAATGTCCTTCGAGCAAGTCTGATCCAATAAAGGCGGCCTCTTCTTCCGAGACTGAAAAACTCATTACAGGAATTTGCTTTGCTGTGATTCCCGCCCTGCGAAGTTGCGTGAAGAAGGCTTTGTTTGAGCTTCCGTTTATTGTGTTTATTACAATGTCAGGTTTTGACTGAATGATTTTTTGAATTATTCCTTCAAAGTTTGTAGAGTCCAAAGGCTGGTAGTCTTCTCCAACGCATTCTCCGTTCAAGCTTTTCAGCATGGCCTTTATGATTTTGTTTGTCGTCTTGGGGAAAATATAATCGGAACCGACCAAATACATTCTTTTGCCAAAATTCTCAAAACAATATTCAACGCAAGGAACCACTTGCTGGTTGGGCGCCGCGCCCATATACATAATGTTGGGGCTTGCTTCCATTCCTTCATATTGAAGGGGATACCATAAAAGGCCGTAAATGCTCGGGTCTTCCACAACTTCGCGCGCTTGCTTTCTTGACGCTGAAGTCCAACAGCCAAAAATTGTCGCCACCTTGTCGCGCTCGTAAAGCTTTCTGGCTTCTTGGCCAAAAATTGTCGGTTCGCTTTTTCCGTCGGCTACAATCATTTTGATTTGCTTTCCAAGCACGCCGCCGTTTTTGTTTATTTCGTCTATCGCCATTTTTTCAGCGTTGACAACGGAATTTTCGCTGGCTGACATCCAGCCTGTCAGTGAATGCAAGATTCCAACTTTAACAAATTTGTCTTCTTTGTTTTTTGAGCATCCAATGTTTAGAATGCAAAAAAAGGCGGCCGCAAGCGCAAGGCCAAGCGTTTGTCTTTTCATTCGCTCTCTCCTGTAAGAATGTCATAAGTTGTCATGGCGCCTTTTCCTTTTATGTCGCATTCAATCGGAGCGCTGAATTTAAAGTCGCAATCTTTAATGCGTTCATAAAGCGCTTCTGAAATTTTTATTGAGTTAGGACTGGCGGCGCTTTCCATTCTGCTGGCGACGTTTACGGTGTTTCCCCAAACGTCGTAAATGAATTTCGTCTTTCCGATTACGCCCGCGTTCGCAGGACCGCTGTTCAAGCCGATTCTTATGTTGAATTTAATTTGCGCTTTTTTGTTGTAGTCCTCAACGTCTTGCAACATTCCGATGGCAAAGGTCGCCATTATTTTTGCGTGGTCTGGATTTGACTCTGGAAGGCCGCAGCCAGCCATGTAAGCGTCGCCGATAGTCTTGATTTTTTCAACGCCCATTTTTTTCGCGCGTTCGTCAAAGCGGCTGAACAAGTCGTTCAAGGCGAATGCGATTTCTTCCGCGGTTCGCTCGCTGGAAGTTTTTGTGAAGTTCACGATGTCTGAGAACAAAATCGTAACTTCAGAAAAATTTTCACCGATTGAGTGAATGTTGTCCTTTAATTCTGTGGCAATCTTGTCCGGCAAAATCGCGCGAAGAAGTTGGTCAGACTTTTCTTTCTCAGATTCCAACTGCTGGGTGCGTTTTTTTACAAGGCTTTCCAAGCGAATGTTTTCCAGCTTGATTCTTCTTTGCTTGAGATAGAAAATCGTTATTATGGTTCCCAAAAAGCCTAGCGAGGCGACAATCCAAAACCATTTTGTTTGGTAAAAATAAGGCTTTTGAACAAAGAGACAAGTTTCCGCTTGTGTTGAAATAAGTCCGTCGCCGTTAATCGCGTTCACCATAAAGGTGTGTTTTCCAGGCTTTAAGTTTGTGTATGAAATCGAGCGTATTGGGCTTGCTTCCGAAAAATCGTTTTCAAAATTCGTGAGCCTGTGCGTGAACTTAATTCTTTCTGGCGCGTCAAAACTAAGGCCTGTAAATTTAATTTCCACGCGCTTTGTTCCTGGATTCAATTCAATCGTCGAAGAAGGTGACTTGTATTCTTTTGAGTCTACCTTGATGCTTTCTATGCAAACCAATGGAAGAACTGGATTTGAGTTGAATTTTAATGGGTCGTAAACCGCAAAGCCGTCAACCATTGTAAACCAAAGACAGCCGTTGTGGTCGCACATGCTCAAGGCGGTGGAAGTGGGTCCGTCTGAATCAAGGCCGTCGTTTCTGTTGTAATACTTGATGGAAATTTCGTCCTTGGTTCCTTCCGCGGCGTTGACAAAATCGTCAAAGGGCGCGCGGGCGATTCCGTAGTTGCTTGTAATCCAAGCTTGGTTCATTTTGTCAAAGAAAATCTGGAAAACCGAATCCGTTCCCAAGCCTTGGTCGGCGTTCACAGTTTGAAAAATTGTGGGAAGGCGCCTCTGCGAACTGTCATAGTATGGGCAGCGGGAAAGTCCGCTTCCTGTGCAAATCCAATAAGAGCCGCGGGCGTCTTGGCTGATTTTAAAAATGATGTTTCCTGCAAGTCCGTTGTCGGTGGTTTGCTTTCCAAGAATCACTTCGTCTTTCATGTAGAAAATTCCGCCGCCATCGGTTCCAATCCAAACCAAATCATTTTTGTCTTTGTAAATGCACATTACATATTCGTTTTCCAAGCCTTCCGCTTGTCTGAAAGTTTTTATGCTTCCGTCTTTGTGAATGATGCTAAGGCCGCTTGTTGTTCCAACATACAATTCTCCTGGCTTGCTTTCAATCGCGACGCGAACACGGTTTCCCGCCAAGCCGTCGTCGGTTGTCCAGCTTGTGATTTTTTGCGTTCGTATGTTGTAGCGAAGCTGGCCGGGCTTTGTGTAGCAGCTTACCAGAACGTCGCCGTTGCTTGCGATTTCTATGTGGCGAATGCGAATGCCCTTCGTGTAATCCCCGAGAGGGCTGTCAAGAAGCTTTCCGTCTTTGTTAAGCAGAACGCCTTTGTCTGTTCCAATCCAAACGCTTCCGTCTTTTCCTTCGGCGATTGCGTTTGTCGTTACAAAATTTTTTGTCATCTTGAAGCGGCCGCGTGATAATTTTCCAACGCCGTTTCTGTCTGTGGAAAGCCAAATGTTTCCTTCGCGGTCGCAAATGATTTTGTTGATTTTCGCGCCCTTGATTTTTTTTATCGGGCATTCATGGAAAGCGCCTTCGCTGTAAACGACAAGGCCTTCTTCCGTTCCGAACCAAAGGCTTCCGTCTTTTGCAGTGTAGATGGACCAGGCGGGGCTAGTGTCCAAAATTGTTCCGGTCTGAACTTTTTTTGCGATTCCGTTTTTTACTTCAACGATTCCGTCAGTTCCAAGTCCCATCCAAAAGTTTCCGTCCAAATCCTGGGTGATGGTTGTGACTGTATATTCTCCAAAAGAATCCAAAAAATTCACGCTTCTAAAAAGACCGTTTGAAAAAACAAAAAGGCCTTTTTCATTTTCTGTTGTAAGCCAAACTTGTCCGGCGGTGTCGCAGTAAAGGCCTGTGCTTATTATTCCCTTTGTGACCGTTCCGCTATCGAATTGGGGATTTATCAAATGACGTTCAGGCGTTAGGTAAACGACTCCTGCGGAAGTTCCAATCCAAATGTTTTGCTCTTTGTCAATCGCTATGGCGCGAACCGAATTGTTTGGAAGTCCGTTTTGCGTTGTGTAAAGCAAATTGCCTTTTGGCGAAAGCATTTGCAAGCCTTCGTCGTTTGAGCCAATCCATAAATTGTCTTCCGAGTCTTGAACGATTACGCGGGTGGAGGCAAAATAAATTCCGTTGTCCTTTCCGCGCCTTATCGTTTGAAATTCCATTCCGTCAAAACGCACAAGGCCTTCATAAGTTCCAATGTTAATGAAGCCGTCTTTTGACTGAATCATTCCTGTTGCGGTTGTGCCGGTAAGGCCGCCAAAGGAATTCCACGATTGGTAAACGTAATTGTCAAAAAATGAATCCTGTGCGAAAGAAAAAGCGCCCAAAAGAGTCGCAAGAAAAAAAGTTGTAAAAGCCCTCTTCATGCTTATAATTGTAACTCTAAAATGCGATTTTTACAAATTTTTTCACACTATTATAATAGTTAAAAGAATCTTCCAATCAAAATTCTACTTGTAAATTAAATAGGCTTTTCTGTCGCTTAGGAATTTTTGAACGTCAGGAAGCCATGTTTGGCGAATCTCTTCTTCGGTCATTCCGCTGTCGATTTGTTCGATTAAATTCTCTTTTCCCCAAAGACGCGCGAGGCCGGCTTTTTGATTTGTCATTTTTTCCGCTGAACCGATTTTCTTTGCCATTTGAATGAAATGTTTTAGCGTGAAAATTCCGTCCGGCCTTGAGTTTGATGAATAAAGGGGCTCGGCCGTCAAATCGATTCCGTAACATTTTTGGCCTTCAAACTTTGGATTTGTCGCCATTCCCTTTATGTCCTGGGGAGTGAAAACGTATTGGCCAAAAGATTCGTCAGGGTAGCCGATGGCGGTGAAGGGCTCTTTTGTTCCGCGGCCTTCGCTTATCACTGTCGCTTCGAACAAGCACAAAAACGGATAAAAGCGGACGGCTCTTTCGCTTGGCAAATTCGGCGACGGCGAGACGGGAAGCGCGCAGCGGCTTTTTCGCGTGTAGTTTTTTACAGGAATCACAGTCAAATCGCATTTTATTTTACCTTCAAGCCAGCCCTGTCCGTTAATCATTTGAGCCAACTCTCCAACCGTCATTCCGTATGAAAGCGGAATCGGATCAAGGCTTACAAAGGACTTGCATGCTTGGTCTCTGATCGGGCCGGCCACGCAATCGATGTTTGGGTTTGGCCTGTCAAGAATCACAAGAGGAATTCCGTTTTGCGCGCAGGCTTCCATGATGTAATGCATTGTGCTTATGTAAGTGAAGAATCTCGCGCCAACGTCTTGAATGTCGTAAACCATGACATCAACGCCTTCTAAAAGTTCCGGCGTTGGCTTTAGGAATTTTCCGTAAAGAGAAATTATTTGAACGCCGGTTTTTGGATCTATGTCATTTTGAATTCTTTCGCCGGCTTCGGCCTTTCCTCTAAAGCCGTGTTCTGGCGCGAAAATCTTGACCACGTCGATTCCCTTTTGAATCAAAAAATCCAAGTCGTGAATCCTTTCTTTGTTTTCTATGATAGAAGTGGCGTTGGCGGCCAAGGCGACTCTCTTTCCTTTTAAAAGCTTTTTGTATTTTGAAAATTGTTCGGCGCCGACAATGATTTTTTTCTCAGCGCCAAAAGACGCGCTTGCGCAAACTGTAAGAAGCGACGCAAAAAAAATCGCGGCCCTGATTTTTTTTAAGAAGGAATGTTTCATTTTAGCATCTCTTTTATTTTTGCAATTTCTTCAGCGTCTCTCAACGGCGAAAGATATTTAATCGTTCCTCTGGCAAGCGCAAGCGCTTCTTCCGTTCCGTAGGCTTTTGCCCGGCGGACAAAAACTTCAAGTATTGAATACGCCGCTTGGACAATCGGATGGCTTTTGTCAAAAACAGGAAGGTCCTTTGTTTTTTCGCTGTCCACAAGCCTGAACTTGTCGTGAACCATGTCTTCGAGCAACAAGAGGCGGGCTCTTTTTTTATCGCTTCCTTTAATGCCGCCTTCAAAAAGCAATTGCGGGATAAAGCCGTAGTTTGCGGCGGTGTAATACGAGCCTTCAAAATTGTAAGTGTTGTCGTCGCGGTAAGGGGTGTTTCGTTTGCTGGTAAAATATGCGAGCGTGATTTTTTCTTCCGGCTCAACCATAATGAAAGTTCCTGTCCAACCGTTGTGGCCGAAAGTTCTCCTTGAAACGCTTTGGCTGAAATTCCAAGAGCGGCGGTCGTCTCCAGCCCTGTACCAACCGATTCCCCAGTTGCTTCGTTGGTCGCTTTGCGGAGCCATAAATGCGTCAAGAACGTCTTTTGAAAAAAATCTGTGTTGCCCGTAGCCGCCTGTCAAAGAAGCGAAAAGGAGCTTTGTCGTTTCTTCAGCTGTGGAAAAAAGCCCGGCATGGCCTGAGATTCCCGCCATTGAGTACCAGGCGGTTTCGTCGTGGACTTGTCCTTGAATCGTTTCTTCTCTTCCCGCAAAGTCAACGCAAGTTCCGCCGCGAGTGTTGCCTCTAATTTCTGTCGCGGCGCAATCGTCTTTTGAAAATCCATTTTCCAAAGGGTTGAAAGTTGTTCTCTTTAACTCAAGCGGTTCCCAAAAAATTTTTTTGCAAAATTCGTCAAGGCGTTCGTTTGTAATTTTTTCAACTACAAAACAAAGAATGATGTAGTCCGCGTCTGAATACAAAACCCTTGTTCCTGGTTCGTAAAGCAAGGGGGTTTTGCAAACAGCCTCGTAAGTTTTTTTTCTTGTTTTTTCGTCTGTTCCTGAACCGGCATAAAGCTTGTTTTTTGGCGTTTGGTTTTCTTTTTCCCGGCATTGCGTTTGCGAATTGAAATTTTTGTTGTAGTAGGCGGGGCCGGCGGGAAATCCTGCGCGGTGGCAAGCCAAGTCGCGGATTGTGATTTGAGACTTCCATTTTTTGTTTTTGCTTAACGAAACGCCCGAGCCTCTTTTGTATTTTATGTTGATTGTTTTTCTGTAGAATTCGCTTCCAAGAATGTCCGCGACTTTGTCGTCAAGCGCAAGCTTTTTGTTTGAAATCAAATATTCCAGGGCGTAGTTCGTCGCGAGCGCTTTTGAGCATGAAGCCAAATCAAAAAGACTTTTGTTTGTGATTTTTTTTCTTTCTTCTACTGGAATCGGATTTTCTTCTTGGTCATAAGAATTGGCGTAGCCCCAAGAATTTTTGTAAAGCAATTTTCCGTTTTGGCTGATTGCTATTTGCGCGCAAGGAAAGCCGCGCTCTATGTCTGATTGAATTATTTCAGAAATAAGGTCGATGGAGTCTTGGTCAAAGAACGCGTCTTGAATTTTTCCGGGGATTAAAATGGGGTAGGGAACGTAAACCTTGATTCCGTCGTTTTTGTTTTGCGCGCGTATGGACGAAAGCTGCAAGCTGTTTTTTCCGTTTCTGGAAATTTTTGAAAAATCAATTTTGTAACTGTTTCCGCTTTTCAAGGCGCTTGTGTCCAAACTTTCTTGGTTGATGAACATAGAAAAGCTTTTTACGCTTTTTCCGATTTCTATGAAAAGTTCGCCTTGGCCTTCAAAGAATTCAAATGAATACAAACTGTTCAATGTCAACGAATCGTCAACCTGCCCTTGCCTGTCGGGAAAAGAAAGTTGGGCTTGCCATTCGCCTTCCGGGATTTCTTTTTTTTCAACTGAAAAATTTTCTTGGCCAAAAAATAAATGCGGCAAAAGAAAAAGCGCGATTGCGATTGCGGCTTGTTTTGTAATCTTGTTGTTTGCGGTTTTTAAAAAATTCATTTGTTAAATTATAATGCGCTTCCTTGTATTTTGCAAACCGATTTTCTATTGGAATTGCCAAAGATTTTTGCTATATTAAAGTTATGACAAGGCTTGACCAATTAAGCAACGGCTACAAAATATTTCAGGACGACGAGGCTTTTTGCTTTGGCGGCGACGCGCTTTTGCTTTGCGCTTTTTCAAAATTAAAGAAGGGTTCGAAAATCATCGACCTTGGTTGCGGAAACGGAATCATTCCCCTTGTCCTTCAAAAAAAATCTTTGGCCTTGCGCTCTTCCCACATAAAAGACGATTGCCATTTTACTGGTTTGGAAATTCAAAAAGAGGCGGTCGCCCTTGCAAAAAAAAGCGTCAAAGCCAACAATTTGCAAGACTCGATTGAGATTGTTCAGGGCGACATAAAAAACGTGAAAAATATTTTTCCCGCGCAAGCCTTTGACTTTGTTCTTTCAAATCCGCCTTACATGAAAACGCAAGCCGTCAAGGAAAACTCCAGCGATAAAAAAACAATCGCCCGCCATGAACTTTTGTGCTCTTTGGAAGACTTGGCAAAAGCGGCGTCATATCTTCTAAAGCCAAACGGAACTTTTTATTTCATTCATCGGCCTTACCGCTTGCAAGAAATTTTTTCAGCCTTAGAAGAAAACTCTTTGATTGCCCGTCGCGCGCGTTTTGTTTATCCTTCGATTGACAAAGCGCCGGAAATGGTCTTGATTGAGGCGAGAAAAAACTTGAAAAAAGATTTAAAGATTGAGCCGCCCCTTGTGATGTACGAGGGGCGGGAATACTCAAAAGAATTTTTGGCTTATACGGCTCTGGATTAGCGCGCTTTTTCGCTTGTTTGGCAAAGCGTCATTTTACGCCCAAATAGCGCTTGGTTTCGTCGATGTAGGTTTTTGCCACTTCTCCAAGAATGAAATTCTTTTTGCTTATCCAGCCGATTTCCATCACTCGGTTGATGTTTTCATCGCTTTCTTTAAATGGAATTACGACGTAGTCCGGGCCGTTCAACTCTTCGCTTATTATTCCGGAACAAAGGGTGTAGCCGTTAAGACCAACCATCAAGTTTAAGATCGAGGCTCTGTCGTTTGTTTTAATCGTTCTGTGGTATTCGTTTGTCGAAAGAATTTCCTCCGCAAAATAAACCGAGTCGTTGTCGTCTTGTTCAAATGAAAGGCAGGGGTATTCCGAAAGCTCTTCAAAGGAAATCGATTTTTTCTTTGCAAGCGGATGGCCCTTCCAAATGTAAACGTAAGCCTTGCATTTTATGAGCGGATGAAATTCCAAGCCTTTTGCGTTCAGCATTTTTTGTATGATTGTTCGGTTGAAGTCGCTAAGGTATAAAATTCCGATTTGGCTTTTTAATGAGCTTACGTCTTCGATGACTTCCTTTGTTTTTGTTTCCCTGATCGCGAATTCGTATTCTTCCGTGTTGAAGCGCTTTACCATTTCTACAAAACTTTTTAGCGCGAAAGAATAGTGCTGGGTTGAGATTCCAAATTTCTTTTTTGAGGCGTTTCCCTTTTGGTAGCGCTCAATTACGGCTTCGTAGTTTAAGTACAATTGCTTTGCGTTGGAAAGAAATTCCTTGCCGTCTTGGGTAAGGGTTACGCCTCTTCCGTTTCTGTTGAAAATCTGAATGTCTAATTCTTTTTCCAAATCATGAATGGCCGCGGTAAGAGACGGCTGCGAGACAAAAAGCTTTTCGGCGGCCTTGTTGAAGGAGCCGTTTTCCGCGATTCCAATCGCGTACTTTAATTGTTGGAATGTCATAGCTTGCTTTAATTATAGCGCTTTTTTTCGCATCAAGGCTAGAGCCTTTATAATTCCTGAATCTCTCTGAGCATTTTTGCGTCTGAACTTTCTTCCGCGCCTTTTAGCGTCAAAAGGTCTCCGCTTACAAAAGCGTTGGCGCCGCTTAAAAGCGCTTCCCGTCCCTTGTCCAAAAATCTTTTTCGTCCAGCCGCCAAACGGATTTGCATTTTGGGAACAGTGAATCTAATCATCGCGATTGTTCGGAAAAAATCTTCGTCGCTTAAAGGCGGCTTTTTTTCAAAGGGCGTGCCTTTGACCGCGGTCAAAATGTTTATCGGAATTGAATCCGGCTTTATTTCTCTAAGGACAAAGGCCGCGTCGATTCTGTCCTTGACTTCTTCGCCCATTCCAATAATGCCGCCTGAGCACAATTCAAGTCCTGCGCTTTTTATGTTTTGAATCACTTGCATTTTTTGCTCGTAAGTGTGCGTTGTGCAAATGTTTGGAAAATAACTTTGGCTTGTTTCCAAATTGTGGTGAACCCTTGACACTCCGGCGGCTTTTAACCTAAGCAGGCGTTCTTTGTCCAAAAGCCCAAGGGACGCGCAAACCTTGAAGCCTTGGCCAAACTTTTCTTTTATGGCTCGGACAATTTCTATGGCTCTCTCAAAATCGCTTCCGCCCAAGGCGCGGCCTGAAGTTATTACGCAAATTCTATTTATTCCGTTTTGATCGGCCGCTTTTGCGATTTGAAGCGCTTCTTCCACTTGAATCATTTCTTTGCTTTGACAACCTGTGTTCCAAAAACGGGATTGCGCGCAATACTTGCAGTCTTCGCCGCATTTTCCTTGCTTTGCGTTTATCAAGGCGCAGGCGCTTGTTTTTTGCGCGGCCATTTTTTTTCTTATCAAGCCGGCGGATTTTTTGAGCTCGTCAAGGTTTTCCCAATTGTAAATTTTTTCCGCCTCTTCTTTTGTGATTTGATGCTTTTCTAAAATTATTTTATCTTGAATTTCTTGCAAAAAATTTTTCATTGTCTGTTTGAAACCGCCTTTCTTACGCGCTCGGCTTTTTCAATCATTACAAAAAGAAGCGTCTGCAATTCGTAAAGCTTTATGTAAAAATTTTTGGCGAATGATTTTTTCGCTTTTGAAGGAATTCGAGCTCTCGCGGCCAAATTTATTTTTTCCCATTCAAAAAATATTTGAGGAAGAAAATTCAAGGCAAGGCTTACGACCAAGGGCAGGCGCAAGGCTTCTTGAATTTGAACCATGCTTGTCGTTTCGTAAATAGTTTGCGCGGCCCACGCGCTTGCAAAAAATCTTATTGTGTACAAAAGGCCGCTTGCCAAACCGTCAATCGGCGAACCAATCATTTTTAAAATTGTAAAAAAAATTCCGATGAACAAAACAAAGCGCAAGGCTTTGAGGCTTTTAAAATTCGCGCCTGCCAATAAAAATAGGATTGCGCTTGTAAAAAACGCCGCGGCCGTTCTTATTATAATCGTCTTGGTGAAAATTTCCGAGGCTCGTTCCGGCGCTTTTCCCCAAAAAACAAAAAAGCTAAAGGCGAACAAAAAAATTATTTTTGCGCCAGCGTTCGCTTTGTGCAATATTGAATTTCCGCGTCGGTAGCAAAAGAGGCTTAGTTCCAAAGCAAGTCCTCCAAGCGCTTGTAGTTGTTCAGGGGATTTTTTATTCCGTAATCTTCCAAAGAAAGTTTCAAGCCGTCTTTGGGGCTTCCGTCAAAACGAATTTTTCCTTTGTCCAAAACTATAAAGCGATTTGCCAGCGCCAAAATTTTTTCTATTTCGTGGGTCAAAACGATTACGCTTTTTCCTTCGTTTTTTAATTCTTGCATTATCTTTGTCACTTGGCGAACGCCCGGCCAGTCTAGGTTTGCGAAGGGCTCGTCAAAGATAATCAAATCCCTTTTGATTGCAAGAATGCCGGCCACCGCAAGGCGACGTTTTTCGCCGCCGCTCATTGTTCTTGCGTTCATGTCCTTTTTTTCAAGCAAGCCTACTTTTGTCAAAGCGTTTTGAACGGCTTCATTTCTTTTGTCTTTTGCAAGGCCAAGATGCTTGACTCCGAACATAACGTCTTCCCAAGGCGTTTCTCCCAAAATCTGGCTGTCAGCGTCTTGAAATACAAGGCCCGCTTCAAAGCCTTTCTTTAAATTCATTTTTCCAGAAGTCGCTTCGTCAAGGCCAGCGATTAAATTCATCAAGACGCTTTTTCCAGAACCGTTCGAGCCGGCAATCAAGGCAAAGTCGCCTTTGTCAATTTTTAGAGAAACGCTGTCCAGGGCTTTTGTTCCGTCGGCAAAAACGCGCGAAAGATTTTCTATTTCTAAAATCGTTTCCATTTTAATTCGTGTATGAAATGATTGTCGGCCTAAGTTTCTTGCAAAGCAAAATCATCAAGACAAGCTTCACTAAGTTTCCGGGAATGAAAGGCAAAAGGTATGAGGCGATCGCTTTTGCAAAGGAAATCTTCATGATGATGATGCCCCCGGCGATTCCGCAAGCGAACGCGATTATTGTTGAAAGCAAGGCCGCGACGGAAATTAAAAGCCATTGGGCCGAAGCGCTTTTGTTTGTTTTGGAAAGCGTCAAGCGCAAAAAGAGTCCTCCGATTATTGCGGCCAAAAGGTAGCCCCATAAAAAGCCGCTCGTAGGTCCGTTCAGCAAAATGTGCAAGCCGGCTTTTCCCGAAAATACTGGAAGGCCGATTGAGCCCAAAAGCAAGAAAATCAAAACCGCAAGGCCGCCGAAAATCGGGCCTAAAAGCAAGCCGCTCAACATGGCCATCATGTCTTGCAAGACAATAGGAATTCCTCCGGGCAAGGGGATTTGGATAAAACAAGCGGCGCTTATAAGGGCCGCGAACAAGGCGCTTAAAACCAATTTTTTTTGCAACCTAACGTTTTTCATAACTTACGCTCCCAGGCGCGAATTTTTTTACGGCGCCGTTTTTTGTTTCGGACATAATCGCCCATCCGTTTTCATCGATTTTTTCAAAAATGTATTTTTTTCCGTCGCTTGCCCGAACGCTTTTCTTTGAGTCAAAATTTTTTTTGTCCCATAACTTTTGCAAGCTGTTTGTTTGGTCAAAAATCAAATGATTCAATTTGGAATATTCGTCAAGAAAAGATTCAAGAATTTCCTTGCGGGAAAATAGATTGTCTTTTACAAAAATCTTGTCTGTTCCTGTGATTTTTGGGCTTTGGCTTAGGTTCACTCCGATTCCAAGATTCAAATAAGAGCAAGCGCCGCCAACAAAAAGGCCTTCGTCTAAAATGCCCGCGACTTTCCCCTTGTCGCTCCAAATGTCGTTTGGCCAGCGAACGAAAAACTGCCTGCCAGAGTTTTTTTCCAAAACATTCGCCAAGGCTATTTGAGCCGCCATCAATGTTCGGCCGCTTTGTTGGCAAAAAAGTTTTGGATATGTCACAAGGGTAAAGGCGAGAGAGCCGTTTGTTGTTTTCCAAATATGGTCGCCGCGTCCTTGTCCCGCGCTTTGTTCATCGGCGGTTACGACTTTTTGCGTTTTTTGATTTTCTTCAATGCCCTTTAGCGCGAGCTTTCTGGCCTCGACCATGGTTGAGCCGACCTTGTGAAAGTGAACGAAGTTTTTTTCGTTTTGTCCAAACTCAAAGGCGCAAAGACTGTCCGGTGATTTTTTTGACAAAATGTAGCCGTTTTTTTGCGCGTCAATTATATAGCCTGAATTTTGCAGGGCTTGCATTCCCTTCCAAACAGAAGTCCTTGAAATGCTTAAAGCGGCCGCCAATTCCTCGCCGGAAATTCTTTTGTCGCTTTGTCGCAATATTTCCAAAAGCCGAGCTTTTGTGGATTTATTTTCGTTACCCATTGTAAATATTAGGTTAACGAAAAGGCGCTTTTTTGTCAAGAATGTTTTTTTTTCTAATTAAATCAGTTGCGCGTAGATGTCAACGCCGCTTACGGCAAGGGCCCGGACTTTTACAAGAGCGCCTTCTTTCACGGCTTTTGATTTTTCTTGGCTGGGGTCAAATTGAATCACAAAGTTTCCGTCAACCTCAGGCGCTTGGAACCAGGCGCGGCCGATGGCAAAACTTTCGTCTTCGGGATTGTCAACTATTTCTTCAATTAAAACTTTGTATTCAAGATTCTTTCCGTTTTTACGGACTCTAAAAGCAAGGCGTTCTTGTGTGATTTTTTCTTGGGCTTCTTGAAGCGCGGCCGCTCTTTTTGCCGAAACTTTTTTTGGAACTTGCTTTTTGAAAGAAAAGGCGGGCGTGTCGTCTTCCTTGCTATAGGCAAAGGCTCCGCTCCAATCGGGCTGAATCTCTTTTAGGAAGGCCAAGGAATTTTCCGCCTCTTCATATCCTTCGCCAGGAAAGCCCGCCAAGAAGGTTGTCCTCAAAGCCGCGTCTGGAAATTCCTTCCGTATTTCTTTTGCTAGGCTTATGTAGTTTTTGGCTGAATTTTTCCTGTTCATGGCAAGAATTATTTTGTCGTCGCCGCTTTGGAATGGAATGTCAAAGTAGGGCAAAATGCGCCTGTCATTTTTTAGGACTTGCAAAATGTCGCTGTTAAAGTGGTCTGGATGAATATACAAAAGACGAATCCAAAAATCGCCATTTATCGAACTGATTTTTTTCAGCAAGCGGGATAGGGGAGAAGGGCCGCTTTTTTTAGCGCCGGCTTTTTTTCTTCCTTCTTTTGGAGCGCGCTCGAACACGTCGTCGTCAGCGCCCAAGCCGTATGCCGCCAAATCTTGTCCGATTAAATTTATTTCAAAAACTCCGCGCTTTAAAAGGCTTCTTATTTCCTTTATTATGTCGGCGGCTTTTCGCGACCTCAATTCTCCGCGAATCAAAGGAATGGCGCAAAAACTGCAATGGTTTGAACAACCTTCCGTAATTTTCACGTAAGCGGAATTTTTGTATGAAAGCAATTTGAGCCTTTCGCCGCAACTAATTCCTTTTTGCGGCGGGGTGGCAACGGCTCGTTTTCCCTTAATCACTTTTTTTGCCAGCGATGTGATTTTGCTTAAATCGCCATTTCCAAAAATCCCGTCGGCTTCTGGAAGCGCGTCCTTGAAAATTTTTGCGTATCGTTCGGCAAGACAGCCTGCCAAAATTATTTTCTTGTCCTTGAATTTTTTTCTTGCGCCCATAAGCGCGGCTAGAGACTCTTTTTTCGCGCTTTCGATAAAGCCGCAAGAATTGATGATGATTAAGTCGGCTTGGCTTGCGTCAAGGCTTTGTTCCCAGCCCAAAGACAGTAAGTGCGAAATTATTATTTCACCGTCAACTTGATTCTTTGCGCAGCCGCGCTGGTCAAGGAAAAATTTAGTCAAGCGCTTCAACCACCAGGCGGTAGCGGCCGTCGTCGGTGCGAATCCACTTGATGTCTTCGACAACGACTTCGCCGGCCTTTGCGATTTCCAAATCGTGCGCGCGTCCGCCAGCGATGACTTGGAACTTCACTGTGTTGCCGTTGCTGATCCAAACGCGGGTTTTATTGTTTGAAGTCATTGTCACGGCGTCGCCGTTAGTGTAATAGTTTTCAACTGATTCCTTTCTGTCAACCTTGTAGCGGAAGACGCAAGGGTTTCTGAAGCTTGCGTTCAAAGTGAAAGGATAGGCCCTGTTGTCCTCAAGCACGATTGTTTGGTCGGCCTGTTGGGAAGCAAGCAAAGGAATTGAAGTTTCGTCAACGGTTTCTGTAACCGCGCTTCCGTCCTTGAGCATGATGTAAACTTCAGCGCCTCGCGAGTTTTTGTTTGAGGAAACTTCCCAAACGTCAATCACAAGGTCAACCGCGCTGTCTCCGTCAATGTCCAATTCGCGGGTTTCGCTCAAGTCAAAATACTGGAGCCCTACAGGAGTCTGCAAGCCCAATCGTGAGTCAGTGTCGCTTGCGACAGTCAGCATGATGTTTCCGCCTTTGTTTGGAACCAAAATTTGGTCGCCAACGTAAAGGCGTTCGTTCAAGGGCTTGGAATCAAGCTCGTATGTTTTTTGCTGAACCTTGTTTGAGACCGCGTATTCGTTTTGCTTTGCGATTTGCTTTGGCCTGTAAACCGCAAAATAAAGGATGAGCAAAATTGTTGTCGCCACGATTACAATCGAGCTGGTTACGATTGCGGGAACAAAATACGTTGGTCGGGGTTTTTCAATCAAGCCTTCGGGGACTGGCGCTTCCTGAACCAAGGCCGCGTGATAGAGTTTTGTCAAACGGGCGGAATCAACATTAAGGTAGTCGGCGTAGTTTCTCAAAAATCCGACGACATAGGCTTCTCCATCAAAAAGCGAAGTGTTTTCGCTTTCCAGCGCCTCTATGTATCTTTGTGAAATTGAAGTGTCTTTCGCGGCGGTTTCAATTGTAATGTCTTTTTCTTCTCGCGCTTGCCGAAGAATGGCTCCGTAACTGTCCATCAACTTTCCTTCTAAAACATAAAATTGTCGTAACTGTTCGCCGCCGATGGAATGTCGTAGCTAAAGCGCTGGGCGGTCAAGCCTTGGTTGATTTCATAGTCAGAAAAATCAATCTTGTATGTTATGTCCGAAGGCGTTACCGCTTCAACGCGGCGAATCAATTTTGTTTTTGGAGTGATTGAAAGTTTGATGTAACGGAAAGCTTCGCTTGTTGTGCGTCGCCATAAAACCAAGCGTATTACTTTTTCTTCTGAAACTTCTCCAGTCTCTTTGTTCTCGTCAAGGGGAACTTCTTCCTGGCTTGTTTCGTAGCTGACTGTGTAATAACGGCGCATCAATGAAAGGCCTTCGCTTGTGGCGAGATTGGCGGCGTTTCCCTTTGAGTCTGAATCCTCTGCGTTCGCGTTTTGAGTCAAGACGGCTTGCGAGCCTGGAAGGTAAATCGTGAGCGTTTCTCCGTTGAAGACAATAACTTGTTCTTCCGGCTGTGAAAAGTCAAAGCGAACCTTGTCCGGCTGCAAGTAAGTGATTTTCGCTTTCATCTCTTCTTTGTCGACAGTAATGTTCGCGTTGGCTTGATAGTCCTTTATTTTTCCGTATTCTTCTGAAACGCTTTTAAAATATTCGTTTGCGGTTATGATTGTCTCTGAGCCCTGAGCCATAAGGCCTGAAGCTAAAAAGGCCGCTAAAAAGGCGCCTGCAAGAGATTTCTTAAATGACAATTTCATAAAGTTTATTATAGAAGAAAAGCGCGCAATCGTCAACTAGCGGCGGCTTAAATTAGGTAGGCCAGCGTTCCCAAGACAAGGAGCAAGACCGCGTTCCACAGGCTGAATGTCGCCATGTAGTTTGGCGCGCCGTCGGCTTTTGCCTCGTCGCTTGTTGAGTACAGCTTGAACGAAATGACGCTGGCCATCGACGCTATCAAAGTTCCCAAGCCGCCGACGTTGACGGCAAGCAAAAGCGCCGGACCGTTTTGGGTGAAGCCGCTCAAAAGAAGCGCGGCGGGCACATTGCTTATCACTTGGCTTGCGGCGATTCCCGTCAAGTAAGTTGAAAGGCGGCTTTTTAGCGCCTCTTGCAAAAAGCTTGAAAATGCAGGAACGGTTGAAATCGTTTTTGTGAATATGAAAAATCCCGCGAAGGTAAAAAGCAGGCTGTAGTCAACCTTTGAAAAAAGCCGCCTGTCGCACAGCGCCATGATTATTATTGTGGCCGCCAGCATGATTTTCCAATCAAGGACGCGAAAGACCGTCAAAAGGCAAAGGACAAAATCCGCCGCGTAAAAAAATGTCCGAGCGTCAACTTTCAGCAAAACCCTTTGCTGTTGCAAAACCGCCCCCGAAAATTCGCGCGGCTCCTCATCCGATTTTTTTGTAAGGAAGAGAATCATCGCCGTCAAAATGGCAAGCGACGGAAGCGCGATTTTTGCCGTTTGCAAAAAGAATTCCGCCGCGGAAAACTCGTAGTATGAAAAAAGAAAAAGGTTTTGCGGATTTCCCATCGGAGTGGCGCAAGAGCCAAGGTTTGCCGCGAGCGTTTCCAAGACAACCAGCTTCATCGGCGAAAGTCCCACCCGCTTGAAAATCAAGAGCGAAATCGGAACGAAAGTCAAAAGCGCCACATCGTTTGTGACAAACATCGAGCTGAAGAACACAAGGCCGGAAAGCAATAGGTAGAGCGAGCGGCGGTTTTTGCAAAAGCGCAAAAGACGGGCGGCGGCCGCGTCCAAAAAGTTTTGGCTTTGAAAGGCCTTGATCGCAATCATAAGGCAAAACAAAATCGCGAGCGTCCTAAAGTCAATCGC
>JAILDQ010000227.1 GCA_024689365.1 Treponema sp.
CGCTTATTTTTATCGGATACAAGAGCGCGGAAAGCTTCATTTGCCCCTTGTGCATTTTTCGGCACTTCCAAAAAGAATCCGTCTCTCCAAGGTAGTCCACTTCCAAAACATTTTTCACGCCCCAAAAATAATAGGGCAAGGCCGGAAGAGTTATGTAATCCTTGACGGATTCAATTTTTTCCTGAATGCCGGAAATGATTCTGCGCGTCGCGGGCTTTTCGACAAAGGGCTCTCTCTTTTGGTAATACAAGTCCAAAAGCGCCTTGTCCTCGCCAGACATCATTTGGCATTTTACGCCTGGATATTTTTCCTTAAAGAAATCAAAAAGCTCCCTGTACATTTTTATGATTGGCCTTGCGACTTCCCTAAAGCGTTCCACAGCGCGAAGCCTGATTTCTTCCGACAAAGGCTCCACCATCGCTTCCAAATACTTTTGGTAAGACGCGTCTACAATCGGAAGCGTAAGGCAAGAGCCGGTCGCCTTGGCAAGCTCGAACAAATACAAAACGCTGTCGTACTCTTCCGTGGTCAAAAGGCTTTTATGGCTTTTAAAAGAAACATCAACCACGTCGCCAGCGTTTTGCTTTGTGAACTCAGCCTCTTTTGAGCCTGGGTCTCCGGCGCTTCTTCGGCGGGTTGTAAAATCGTAGACTTTTTGGCTTCCGTCTTTTAGGGTGAAAACCATATCGACTTCATGCTCGCCAAAAAAGCAAGGGCCGCCGGTTATCGCGGTTTCCTCGCCGTTTTGAACGGCTTGCGCAAAGTCTTCCAGACCGGCGGCAAAGTAAGGCATTTGTTCCTTGTAAGGCCATTTGACTTCCTTGAATTGAGGAAGCTTTTTTTCTACCATTTTGCTATCGTTTATCTGAACAAAAGTTTTGTAAACCAAAGAAACTTTTGAGCCTTGCGCTTTTGCCGCGGCTTTTGAAAGCAAGTCTTTTTTTTGCGAACGCAATTCCTTGATTCGGTCTTGGTTAGCCACAGTTTGTCCAGAATCCTTGTAGCCCTTGATTTCCGCGTTTATTTTTTCAACAAGAATTTTATCGTCGCCGTCCAAAAGGCTTTCCATTTCCTTTAAGTCAAGGGGAGCGTCGGAAACGGCCTCAAAAAAATCAGCCGCGCTAAAGGGCCAGCGGACAAAATCATTCGTTGAGTCTATATAGACAGAATTTTCCTGCTTCACGCCAAGAACGGCCAAAAGGCTTTGAGTGGAATAAATGTCTTTTCCGTGAATATAAAAATATTCCTCGTTGTGCTCTCTCTCTTCCATGCAAAACCCTCTACCACTTCTTTTCTATCGTGAGAATGTTCTTATTGTCTTGGTACTTGTAATTCATGGAATCCATCGTTTTTTTTACGATTAAAATTCCCAAGCCGCCGATTTCCCGCTCTTCCGCGCTAAGGCTAATGTCTGGGTCCGGCTTTTTTAAAGGATTGTATGGAATGCCTGAATCTTCAAAGGTTATGAAAACCCTTTTTTCTTCCGGGCTTTCAACGGTTATGCTGGCGCTTCCGCTTGAATCGGGATACGCGTAGCTTGCGATATTGCAAAACAATTCGTCAACGGCTATGTTTATTTGAGAAAGTTCTTTTATCGGGCAAGAAAGCTTTTCCAACTCGCCTTCCACAAAGGCCGACACTTTTGGAATGCTTTCTTTTGAAGCGTCAACGGTGATTTTTGCCATAATGTTCAATTATACCCCTCAACGCCGTTATTTTCAAGATTTTCGTAAAAAGAATGAATTTGAGGCGACATGACGGAATCAAAGTTGAAGTGAATTTCGCCCGCCACATTTTTTAACGTTTGATTCAATTTTAACTGCGCCTCAAGCTCGGCCGTTCCAAACCAGGGACTGGCTTCATTGTCCTTGGCGGCCGCCGCCTTGTAATCGGCGATTCCGACATAAAGGCGGACAGGGCTTCCTTCAACGGCTTGGTTCCACCAAGACGCCAATTCAGAATAGTCGGCGGCCTTGTGGCCCCGCTCCCAGTAGATTTGAGGCGCGATGTAGTCAAGCCAGCCCCGCTCAATCCAGTAAATCGAGTCGGCAAAATGCGCGGAATACGATTGGGTTCCTCGGGTGGCCGAACCATAGGGATTTTTTTGCCCCTTGTTTCCCCAGATTCCAAAGGGAGAAATTCCGAACAAGGCGGAAGGCTTTTCCTTTTTGACCAAAAAATAAAGGTCTTTTACCAAAAGGTTCACGCTTTGGCGCCTAAAGTCTTCCAAGTCCATTTCTTGCCCGTATTTTTTGAATGA
>JAILDQ010000320.1 GCA_024689365.1 Treponema sp.
TATGCGTTTTACAAGCACGAGAGACAAAAATTTAAACAGCAGTTTTTTGCAAGCCATTATGGATTGCATGCCGGCGGACGGAGGCCTTTACGTTCCTGAAGGAAACGCGGACTTGCGCCGTTGGATTTTGTACACAAACGAAAAGACGACTTTCTCATCGATTGCAGGAACTTTGACCAGCGCCTGCATCAACACGGAATTTTCTCCGATCATCTGTGAGACAATCGCGACAAAGGCCTTTCCCTTTGAGCCAAAACTAAAGCAGCTTGACGACAATTTGTTCACTCTGGAACTTTTTAACGGACCGACCGGCTGCCACCGAGACTTTGGAGTTTCATACTTGGCCGCCTGTCTTGAAACGATTTTAATTTTGGCTGGCAAAACGGCCACTTTCCTTGACGTAACGAGCGGCCCGCACGGCGCGGCCTTGAGCAGGGAAATTAGGGGAAAGAGCAAAATAAAATCCGTCTTGATTTATCCAAAAGGAAAGGTCCGCGGCTTGAACAAAGACGACCTTGTTTGGAACGGCGGAAACGTTTGGCCGATAGAAATCGACGGAGACATTGAAGATTGCCGCCGCTTGGTCAAAGAAATTTTCTCCGACAGAGACTTGGTGAAAAAATTCAACTTGACGGTTTCTACAACCGCAAACATCGGCCGCCTTTTGCCGCAAGCCTTTTTTTACACATACGCTTTTTCAAGATTGAAGAACAAGGTGTCGGGCGACATTTACTACGCCTTGGCTCCTGGAAACTATTCAAACTTGATGGCAGGCCTTTACAGCTGGCGCCTTTCGCTTCCGTTAAGCGGCTTTATCGTTCCTACCAGCGGAGCCTTGGGAGCCGACGTAAAGGGCTATCCTGTAATCACCGACTCGCTCATTCCGTTAAAGGAACGGCCGCCGATAAATCCAAGCGACACAAGCAACTTGGAGCGCCTTGAAGATTTCTTCACTGACTATTCCGCGATGATAAAAAGCTTCATTTATCCAGCCAAAGTTGACGAAAGCGCGACTGAAGAAGCCGCAAGGGAATTGTATAGAAAATACGATTTGATTGTTGACCATGAAAGCGCCCAAACTTACGGAGCGGTCAAGGCCAACAAAAACCTGGGCGACGCTTTTGGCGATGCGGTTGTCTTGATTCAAAGAGACCATCCGGCCTACTCCGCCGACTTTGTCCAGCGCGCGTTGGGCGAAAGAATAGAATGTCCCCAGAACATAAAGGAAGTTCTTGAACCTTTTGACTTAAAGAGGCCCCTTGCAAAAACAAAGGAAGACTTAGTCAAGGTTTTGGAGCAAATCCAATAGTTCGTCAAAGCGACTGATTTTTGCCGCGCAAGAATCTACGCTTCCAAAACCGTAGCTGGCCCAAATGAATTTCACTCCAGCCTCCCTGCAAGCGTCAGCGTCGCCTTGGGTGTCGCCGACGTAAACAGGAGCCTTAAGGGAATTGCGTTCCACCAAAAAGCGCAAATTATCAGCCTTTCCTTTTTTTGTGTTTCCGTAGCACTCGTGGTCGCGGATAAAAGATTGGATTCCGTTTTTTTCCATCGTCAATTCAATGTATCCGCTTTGGCAATTTGAAACGATGTAAATGTTAAAGCGCTTTGCAAGCTCTTTTATTCCTTCTCGGACAGCGGGATAAGAAATGTCCTTTTGGTTCGCCTTCAAGGCCACTTGCTCATGCTCGCAGCATTTTTCCATCAATACGTTTTTTTGCTCTTGAGTCAAGTTTGGCCAAAGGTCGTCGGCGATGACATTCATGGGCTTTCCGAATTCTTTTTGCAAAGCCTCGCTGGTCACCTTTTGGGCCGCAAAGCCCGATTCGTCTATGGCGCCGTTCCAAGCCACTGTGATTACATGAGTTGTGTTCCAAATCGTTCCGTCAATGTCTAAAATAATTCCGTCGCTTTTAATCCGCATTTTTTCATATTAGAATAGAAACGATTGAAAAGCAAGGGCTTTTTTGATATTATATTTTCTATTATGAGCGAAACAAACCAAAACGACTTTGACTTTATTTCCATCGGAGCGGGAGCCGCCGGTCTTGCCGCCGTTCAATACGCCGCGCGTTCGGGACTTACGGCGCTTGCCTTGGACATTTCAATGGCGGGCGGACAAGTTCTTACAATCGCCAACTTGGAAAACTATCCCGGTGTTTTTCCTGGAGTGAACGGCTTTGCCTTGATTCAAACAATGCAAAAGCAAGCCCAAGCCTTTGGCGCGAAAATCACAAGCGCGCAAGTAAAGTCAATCGATAAGGTTCAGAATAAATTTGAAATCGAAACAAGCAAGGGAAAGTACGTGGCAAAGGCCCTCGTTCTTGCAACAGGAGCCGAGCACAGAAAGCTTGGCGTTCCCGGCGAAAAAGAATTTGAAGGCCGCGGCGTAAGCTATTGCGCCGTTTGCGACGGACCGCTTTTTAGAAACAAAAGCATTTTTGTAATCGGCGGAGGCGACGCGGCCTGCGACGAAGCCAACTATTTGTCGCAATTGACCGACAAAGTTTTTTTGGTTCACCGCCGCGAAGAATTGCGCGCCCAAAAAGCCGTGGCCGACCGCGTTCTTGAAAACCAAAAAATCACGGTCTTGTGGAACAGCGTTGTCGAAGAAATCAAGGGCGAGCAAAAAGTCACAAGCGTCGTAATTAAAAACGTCAAGACAGGACAAACGGAAGAAAAAAGCGCCGACGCGATTTTTGTAAGCGTTGGAATGCTTCCACGAAACGAATTGCTTTCAACGCTAAAGACGGACCAAAGCGGCTACATCGTGACTGACGAAAAAATGCAAACTTCCATACCAGGCCTTTATGCGGCCGGCGACGTTCGCTCAAAGCCTTTCCGCCAAGTTGTCACCGCGACAAGCGACGGAGCGATTGCCGCCTTTGAAGCGGCCTCTTACATTAGAAGCCTTGCGTAAGGTAAAGAAATGAAAAAAAGTTCAAAAAGAAAAATCGCTCTCTTGTCCCTGCTCTTATTGTTGCCGACAAAATTTCTTTTGGCGCAAGAAAACGAGATAACTTTTTGGAGCGACTATCCAAACGAAGAATTGGCCGACGCGCTTGTGTCGCGAATGACCGACGAAGAGCTTTACGCGCAAATCCTAATGTTCGGATGGGCGGGCGCGGAGCCTAGCGCCTTGCTGAACGAATGGGTCACATCGCGCGGTTTGGGCAGCGTAAAAGTTTTTGGCTGGAACACAGACAACACAACGCTAGTAGCCCGTTCAATAAAAAACTTGCAGCAAAAGGCCCAAAAGCGAAAGCTGCAAATCCCGCTTTTTGTCGCGACTGACCAAGAAGGCGGCTGGATCAGGCACGTAAAGGGAAACACTTCCATCACTCCCGGAAACCTCGCCATCGGCGCGAGCGGCTATCCTTACGACGCTTACTATTCAGGCTATTACATCAACAAGGAAATCGCCGCGCTTGGAATCAACATGAACTTCGCGCCCACAATCGATTTGTACACCGATAAAAATTCAACTATAATCGGAACCCGTTCTTTTGGAGAAAACGCAAAGTACGCGGGAATTCTCGGAACGGCTTGGGCAAAAGGCTGCCTAGACGCAGGCGTCATTCCAACCGCAAAACATTTTCCAGGCCACGGCGACACGCAAAACGACTCGCACTTGTTTTTGCCAAGCATCGACATTGACCAAGAAACATTCGAAAAGCGCGAGTTGCTTCCATTCAAATATTTAATCAAGTCAGACGTTCCGGCGATAATGAGCGGCCACTTGTCTTTTCCGCAATTAAGGCCCAACGGCGAACCAGCGTCTTTGAGCGAATATTTCTTAACCGAAATTCTAAGAAAGAAGATGGGCTTTAAAGGCTTGATTATAACCGACGACATGATGATGAACGGAGCCACAATGTACGCGGGCTC
>JAILDQ010000322.1 GCA_024689365.1 Treponema sp.
TTTTTCCTATACAGGCGTACGCGAATCGATAGCTATTTTTGTTTGACAAAATAGCTATCAGCAAGTATAATTATATTATCGCGGAAAAACCGCAAGGAGGCGCGTTATGAACCCAATTCCGATTTTTGAGGCAAAGAACAAACTGCCGCTTTTTATCCACCAGGCGGAAGAGTCCGGCCCGGTCTTTATTTCCCGCCACAATAAAAGCGTGGCAGTCATTCTTTCAATCGACGAATTCAACAAGCTGACCGCAAGCGCAAAAAAAACGCCGATTTGGGAGCGCGCTAAAAAGCTTAGGGAACAATACGCCCCCGACTTGACCAACGAAGAAATCGACCAAATATTCAACGTGCGAGACAATTCGGTTGACACATACAATTCAAATGTTTTTGACGGAGTCTTTGACTGATGGCTGCGGAAGAAATAATAATAGAAGAAGCGCCGCACTACTTGCTGGACACAAACATAGTTTCGGAACTCATCAAGCCGGACGCAAGCTTTAGCGTCGTTCAAAAAATCTCGGAGCATAATTCCGACTGCGCGATTTGCGCGCCCGTTTGGCAGGAACTGCAGTTTGGCGTGGAACTATTGCAAGACGGCGCGCAAAAAGCCTTCCTAAAAAAATTTGTTGAAGAGCTTTGCGGCGACTTTAAGATTTTGAACTACACCAAAAAGGCGGCGGAAGAGCACGCAAAACTGCGCGCGCAATTGCAAAAAATAGGAAAACCCACGCAGCATTTTGACAGCATGATCGCCGCCGTCGCCCTGGCCAACCGCATGATTTTGGTCACCGGCAACGCCAAGCATTTTTCCGCCATCCAAAAAGCCAGCGGCCTGCAAGTGGAAAACTGGCTGGAGTAAAAAAGGCGGCCTTCCGCAAGGGAAAGCCAGCTAATTTAAGTCGGAATGTCTAAAAACCATTTTCGTATAATTCATCGCAAGACAAGTCTATGTCGTCGTTCCAACTGATTCCATAGCCGCCGGCGTCAACTTTTACCTGCTCAAATAGGCCTTTGACGCTTTGCAATGTTTTAAATGATTCCCACTTTTCAAAAAGAGGAGAAACGTCATACTTTTTGTTTTCGTCATTCTTAAAACTCACAAGAAGAAAAAAATTTTCAATCGGTTTTACGGTCGCGACTTTATGAAACATAAATTCCTCCTGCAAAAACTATTCCAAAGGCGGAATGCTCTTGAACTCTTGCGTATTCCAAACGTTCATCCGTCCAGTGTTATACCACATTTTGCGGAATTTTGCTAGATTTATGTCCGCGACAAAAAAAAGGCCGTCCCGCGATTTGCAGAACGGCCCTTTTGCCAAAAGGTCTAAATTAACAAACCGCCGCACTTGCGCGAACTGTCATTCTCGCGCTTGGCGCGGGAATCTTTGCTCCAGCAACTAATTAGACACACACAAAGCCGGCACAACACCGCCATAATTCCAGCGACTATCCATATAAGAGGAGCTGCCACCACTGGTGCCGACGTGTTGTACGCGGTCGGAGCCATCAGCGTAAGGAGAGCGCAGCCACCACCATCCGCCATAACCGTCTTTCGTACTCTGCTCCGCTCCGCTAGCCTTGGCGTAGTCTGTTGTTTGACGTATACGTGCGCTTTCATTATGCCTTGCGTCGCCTTTGTAATCGTCGTATTCATCAAAGCCGTAGGTCACTGTCGTAGCTTCTTGTTCGCTCAAAAGAAAGACCTTGTCGGTCGTAGGCGTGTCGCTGGCCCATTGATTTTCCCCGTTGTTCCACTGGTTGGCCTTGTCATAGGTGTTGGTTGAACGCGCGCTGTTATCCACACTCGTGTCGGCGATTTTAGTAAGTTCCGCATCGGAAAAGGCGGTCTGCAAAAAGCCCTTGCCCAAAAAGTCGTCACAAGCGGCTTGCTCAGCGCCATCTTCTTTTTTTTGGTAGCTAAGGCCGTTCAAGAAAGCACGGACTTTTGAATGTTCCCAATTGTTGGGACGGACTGTTTTTCCACCTATAGTTCTGTTAGGCTCGACCCAATCCGAAACGTAATACGCACAGTTTGTAAGTATGCTTTCCGCAAGCAAAAGTTTTTTGCCCGTCCCGTTGTAGTCTGTAGTTAGGACGCGCCACTTTATCGGCTCCACCTTGAACCATTTGTAGCTGTCGGCGGACCTTACACCAACGGTTGTTCCGTCACTGTACTTGTAGGAGCTTTTATAAGCGGTTTCCTTAATCTCTGCGTACCACTGGCCGTCGCTTCCCTTGTAGTAAGTAAAGTCTCCGACGGTTTTGGACTCGCATTGCTTGCTTACCTCAACAGCGGAGGCCTTTATCGTCTGCGGCCAAAGGCCAAATGTCACAAGGTCGTAGACAGTGCCGTTGATTGTTTGTGTTCCAATTTTTGTGTAGGCTCCGCTGGCGGCGGAAGTTTGCGCCTGTTCCCCGCCGGTTCCGTTTCCTGTTCCGCTTCCGCCAGACTGCGTTCCGCCGCCTGAAGTTTCAACCGGCACATAAACCACCTGCGTATCGCTTCCGCTGCTGCACGCAGCCATTCCAAAAGCCAACGCCGCGCAAGCGAGCAAAGCGCCAAGCGCGCAGACTGTTTTGTTCTTAAGAGTTTTCATTTTTATTCCTCCAATATTAAAATTTATTTTTTTGCAGAACCGCTAACCGTCTTTATGACATTTCCTATCAATCCTCCCACAACAGGAATGGATGCCTCCGCAACATCGCCCAAAAGCTCGGGGCCTTTTTCCTTCAAAAGTTTCTTAAACGTCATGGGAGCAAAGTCTTCCACGTCAACCTTGCTTTTCCTGAACTGTTCCCTTATGGCTTTTTCCAAACCGTCCTTTTTTTCCTCCGGGCAAATTTCCAAAAGAAGCCACAAAAAGTATTCGGGCGGAATTTGCAAGAGCTTTGGGTTCAAGCTTATGTCAACATAGCCGCCCTTGGATTCAATGAAATTCTTCAACTCAATGTAAACATTGGGGTCGGGAATGTATATTTTTATCTTCCCGTCTTCATACCGGGCGTTCCCTGTTATTTTGTAAAACTCGCTTACCCAATTGAAATTTTCCACAGGATATTTCAACTGCTTCTTTATCTTTAGGCCGCTTATCCTTTGCTGGGTGATTCCAAGAGCTTTTGACAATCTGTAGTCGCTGTAATTTTCAAGGCCGCTTTTGTCGTTGGCAAGAACTTGGTCGGCGTAAATTGAAAACATCAAAAGCTCAAGCTCGGTCTTTGGCATCGTTCCAAAATTGCATTCGTAATAATTTGACGCGATTTTGTCAAACGCCGCCGCCTTGGCTTTTTCGTCAAACAAATCTTTGTAATTCATAACGATTCTCCTTCGCGCGCGTAAAACAAAAAGCCCGCGGCAAGAGGCGTGGCCGTCTTGCATCGCGGGCTTTGGGTTAAATATTTAAAGACTATTCTTCTATTGATTGATTGATTGATTGATTGATTGATTGATTGATTGATTGATTGATTGATTGATTGATTGATTGATTGATTGATTGATTGATTGATTGATTGATTGATTGATTGTGCGGCGCGCGTTCTGATTTGTCAAGAGGCTTTGGCAACTTTTTGAGAAAATTTTTCGGTGTTTCGCCGTGCGCGCGACTTTCATAATGTTACCATTATAACGCGGAAATGGGGAAAATGTCAAGGTTGCGGCAAACATCTGCGGCCCGCGCGCTGGGCAAAAAAGTTTCGGTCTAGCTGGTGTAGAACCCCCTTTCCCGCTCTTGCATAAAACACAATAATAACTTGAAATTATTTCACTAGACGCAACAATAAATTCCCACTATAATTAAAGGCGAAAATGACGCGTGAGGGATTGTAGCGGCGCGAAGCGTTCCGACGCATGGCGGAGGAATGAAGCGACAGCGCAACCGCGAAAAGCCCGGCCCGAGCGGAAGCGAGGGACACGCCCAAAATATTATTCCCAAGGAG
>JAILDQ010000335.1 GCA_024689365.1 Treponema sp.
TTCTTCGTAGTCCATAGGATAAACAGGAATCTTATGTTCCTCCGACGGAATGACTATGTCCTTCACATTTTTTTTAATGCTTATCAACGAGCCGGTTTCTATATAGTCATAGCGGCCGTCCGCCACAAGATATTTTATCGCTTGCCTGGTTTGAGGATTGAGTTGAATTTCGTCAAAGATTATGACAGACTTTCTTGGATAAAGGGTAACGCCGGTCAAAGCCTGAAGCCGCAAAAAGAAAACGTCCAACTTGGCTATGTCCTTGAACGCGGAAAGCAAATCGTTCGATATATGCGCAAAGTCGATTTTGATGTAGGTATGGTAGTTTTCTTTTGCAAACTCTTCCGCTATTGTAGACTTGCCGACGCGGCGGGCGCCTTCCAGCAGCGCGGCGTAATGCGGGGCAAAGTTTTCCTTCCAGTCTTTGAGGGAGTCATACGCTTTTCTTTTTAACATAAAAACCTCTTACGCAGTTTTTTCAAGATTATTTTACCCCAAAAGCGCAGTTTTTTCAAGATTTTTTATACTAAAAAGCGCAGTTTTTTCAAGTATTTTTTAGTCAAAAAGCGCGGTTTTTTCAAGTATTTTGCAGAATTCCCTCATAAAAGCGCAAGCGCCCGTCTTAGTTTTCCGCAGCTTGTTCTGCGGCCGCGCCGGCGGGAAGGTCAACGCAGATTTTTGTGCCGGTGTCTTTTGAGCTGTGGATCGAAAGGCTTCCGCCAATAAGGGTCGCGCGCATTTCCATTCCGCTCATTCCGAAGTGGCTTTGGCTGTGGGAACGGCTGTCGTAGTCGATGCCGCTTCCGTCGTCGTAAACCATCACGCGGATTTTGTCTTCGCGCTTTTGAATCATCACGCCGGTCTCTTGCGCCTTCGCGTGGCTCTTGGCGTTGTTGAGCGCTTCTTGGATTATGCGAAGGATGTGGTGCCGCTCTTGGGCGGAAAAGCGCTGCAAGTCAACTTGCGGGTCGGCGTAAAAACGGCATGGGAGCCCGCTGTCGCTTGAAAACTGCGCGCACAAATCCGCGATGGTGTTTTTAAACGGAAGCTCCTTTAGGCCGGGAAGCGCAAGATTTTGTATTATCGCGCGCAGCTGCTTTTGGTTTTGCTTTTCCAAGTCGATGATTTTTTGGATTCGCTCTTTTTGCTCCTGCCCTTGCGCGCCTTCCTGACATTCCTTTTCCATTAGCAAAAGAACCTTGATGTTTTGCGAAACAGTGTCGTGCAGCTCCTGCGAGATTCTTCGCCTCTCGTCCTCTTGCGCGCTAATCGTTTCGTTAAGAAAAGTAGTGTTGCTCTTTAAATTTTTTCTAGCCTTGACGTTTCTTGCAAGAACATACAATAGCGCGACAAAGGCCGCAAAAATCGCGACTATTAAAAGAATGAAAAACGAATTGTAAATCCTAAGCGTTTCCTTTAAAAGCTCAAGCTCGTCCATCATCGTTCCTTGATTTTTACGGCCAAGCGGTAAATTCCAAAGCCCGCGAAAGTGCAAACGATGCGGTCCAGCAAGGTCATCGGAATTCGCGGAATGAGATACGATAAAAACGTTCCCATGTTCATCTGGCGCAAAACTGCCGAAAAGCTGTCAAAGGTTGAAAAGCCCGAAGTGTTGTCAAAAAGCGGGCGGACAAAAGTGTCCAGAGCGCTGGCCGCGAAAAAGCTCAAGAAGGCGGAAGAAAAAGCGATTGCAAGCAAATACAAGACCGTCACTCCGCGGCTGAATAAAAATTCCTTTTTGTTGCGGGAAAAGAACCAAGTGGCCACTACAATCAACATTCCGCAAATCGCGTAAAGGCAATCGTAAACGCTAAAGGCCGTTCCGTGCATTCGGCAATACAAAAAAGTTATCAGCGGATTGAAGGCCGCCGCGACAAGCAAGCCCGGAACAAGGCCAGCGTAAAAAGTCACCGCAACAGTGAACACCGTGTCCAAGAAAATCGACGGCAAAAAGCGGGCGGCAAAAAAGGAAGCTCCCACATTGCACAAAAGCGCGACAACGCAAATCAAAAAAGTTTTCATATTCTTCCCAACCTCTCCAAAAATTCAATTTTATTTGAAACGCCCGTCTTGTCGTAAAGCGAGCTAAGGTAATTCAAAACAGTCTTTTCGCTAAGGCCCAGTTCCTTGGCCACTTGCGCGTTGGTCTTTTGCAGCGCGAGCGCGTCGGCCACAAGCCGCTCTTTTTTGGTGAACGTTTGCGAAATGTCGCGTGTTTCCAAAAGGCCTGAGACAAGTTCCGCCTGAATGTATGTCCGCCCCTCGCCGACGGCTTCCAGCGCGGAAAGCAAAACGTTTTCGTCGGCGTTTTTTGAAACAAAGGCCTTGGCGCCAATCTCGGCGCTCATCGCCCGCTCCACAAAGCCGCCCGAATCGTGGCTTGAAAAAGCCACGCAAGCGATTCCCAGCTGGGAAAATTTTTTCATTATTTCAAAGCCGCAGTTTTCTTCCGGCCCGCCGCCCGCTCCGTCG
>JAILDQ010000010.1 GCA_024689365.1 Treponema sp.
GCAAATCGTTTCGCTTGTAAAGACATTGCTTTTGCTTTCGATTTACTTGGAATTTGGCCGCTCGCTAAACTTGGTTTTTATCGGAGCCCTCAAAGGCGCCGGCGACATAAAGTTTCCTGTTTTGTATGGAATGTTCTCCAACTGGTGCATAATGGTTTTCCTAAGCTGGCTCTTGGGTTTGAAATTTGGCTTGGGCGTCGCCGGCTTTTGGCTTGGAATCGGAAGCGACGAAACGACTCGCGGCATCGTTATGTTCTTCCGCTGGAAAAGCAAAAGATGGATGCAAAAGGCCTTGGTCTAATCAAAGCTTAAGGCTTTTCAAATATTCTTTTTTGTCATCGGAAATTCTAAAGCTTTCCCTGGCCTTTTGGATTGTCTTGTTATGCGTCCAAGGCTCCAAGACTTTTTTTTCAATGAATGGAATCGTCTCTTCGTATTGAAAAGCCAAAGCGGTGGCAAAGTACCAAGCGATTTCCATCTTGATGTAATATTCTTCAGACTTTACTCCGCAAACCATTCGCAAATACTCGGACTTAAAATCCCCTTCCAAAAAATGCTTCATCAACATTCCAATCGCAAAACGAACGGTGTAAGTTTTTTTTGACTTTATCCAATTTTTTATGAAAGGCAAAAGCTGCGCGCGGTTCTTTCTAAAGCAAACGGGAGAAGTTTGGTCGCAAGTGGCCCAGTTGTCTATGTAAGGCAGAAAGCGCTCCAGCTCTTTCACGCATTCGTCAAAGTCGCGAATTTGAGAAATCAAAAAAGCATGCAACTGATTTTCTTCAAAATACTTGTGCGGAACTTCCTCCAAAAATTTTTTTGCCTCTTCCGAGCCTTTCAGGCTTTTCGCCAAATTCCTTAAGTCTGGAGTTCTAACGCCTATGACGCTTTTGGGATCAATTCCGGGAATCAATTTGCTTTGAAAAGCCGCGTACTTTTTGTCAGCCATTTGCCTGAACTTTTTTAAAATCGAATCCATAATTTGATTATACTACAATATTCTACGCGCGCAAAGAAAAGCTTGTTGACAATAATTTAACTCGGTTATATTATAAAGATATGAGAAACGCCAATCCGCAAATCATTCCCTTGATAAAAGAAAAAACCCTTGCCCTTTTGATGCAAAAAAGCCCAGAACAAATCGGAATGCGCGAAATCGCAAAAGAATGCGGAGTGACAGCCACTTTAATTTACCATTATTATAAAGACAAAGACCAACTATTTCAGGCGATTGGCTTGGATTGCATTTTGTCATTGAACCAAATTATTTTGGCCGCCGCCCAAAAAAAGAAAAATCCAAAAGAAAAAATTTTAGCGGCAATCAGGGCCTTTAGAGACTGGTGTTTTGAAAATCCAAGAAAAGCTTTGCTTGTAATGCAAGGAATAAAATCCGCCCAAGACGCTCCTCCAGAAGTCATCGAGGAATACTACGCTTGCAATCGCACTGGCGAAAAACTCTTGCAAGAAGCGATTAAAGCAGGCCTGGCAAAATCGAATGACCCAAACCTGGACGTTGGAATTTTAATTTCCGGTCTTTGGGGCTGCTGCGAAGAAGTAATCCTTAAAAAAACCGACGAAAAATATTGGAACAACGGAGAGGCTTTTACAGAACGCTTCCTCAAAATTTGGGCAAAGTCAATTTTCGTTTCATAACAAAAAATTAAATTTCCATTTCTAAAAAACTAGCGTATAATTATATTTTATACAGGAGGCTAACATGGGCGTAAAATGGGGCGTATTGGGAACAGCGGGAATCGCGCGCGGACAAACAATTCCGGGAATGAAATTGGCAAAGGACTGCGAACTTTGGGCAATAGCCGGCCGCGACGAAAAAAAAGTTCAGGCGTACAAAGACGAGTTCGGATTTAAAAAAGGCTATGTCGGCTACGACGCGCTTTTGAGCGATCCAGAAATCCAGGCGGTTTACATTCCGCTTCCAAACAACATTCACTGCGAATGGGTAATAAAAGCGCTTGAGGCTAAAAAGCACGTTCTATGCGAAAAGCCTTTGGCCATGAACGCGGACGAAGTAAAAAAAATGTTCGACGCGGCCCGCAAAAACGATAGAATTTTGATGGAAGCTTACGCCTACTTGCACAGCCCCTACATCGCTTCTCTAAAAAAAGACATTCAAAACGGCTTGATTGGAAACGTTGATTTTATCGATTCCGGCTTTATAACCCAGGGCTATAAAGAAGACTTCCGCTTGCACAAGGAATTAGGCGGCGGTGCTATGTACGACCTTGGCTGCTATTGCGCCACAATAACATTCGCTTTGGTTGATTCGGAACTTTCAGAAATAAAAGCCGTAGCGCAATTTGAAGGCGGCGTTGACCATTTGACAACGGTATGCCTAAAATTTGCCAACGGCGTTCGGGCAAGCTTTACAATCGGAATGGCGCTTGGCGCCGGCACCAACGGCCGCTACGACCGCCTTTACGTTCACGGAACAAAAGGAAGCATAAACAGTTCGGTCGAGTTCAACCAAGAAGGAAATTTATCCTACCAAATTTTTTCAGAAGGGAAGACAACGACCCGCATTGTTGAAACTCCGCAAAACTATTCGCTTGAAATTCAGCAATTGAACCGTTGCATTATGGACGGCGAAAAGCCCCTTATCACGGAAGAATTTTCGTTAAAAACAGCGCGTCTTATAGACGAAGTTCTAAAACAAATCGGTTTTTAAAACAAAAAAGGCTCATCAGTTTGACGAGCCTTAAGTGAGACTGACACGATTCGAACGTGCGACCTCCACCTCCGCAGGGTGGCGCTCTAATCCAACTGAGCTACAATCTCATACAAGCGAAGCTTGTAAAACGGAAGCGACAGGAGTCGAACCTGCCGGGCCCAAATTGGAACCCACGGATTAGCAATCCGGCGTATTACCGCTCTACCACGCTTCCAATAAAAACGGAGCGAGAGGGATTTGAACCCCCGGTACCTTGCGGTACAACGGTTTTCAAGACCGCCGCGTTCGACCACTCTGCCATCGCTCCAAAATGTTCTAGAAGAATATCATAAAAACAAAGACTTTGTCAAGAGCCTGCAAGACTTTTTTTTATAGGGAATTGTAATCAATGGCGCCCAAAGCCTGAATGGTTTGCTCGTAAAGCTCAAAAAGTTTTGGCGTCTCGCTAACGATAAGGGCTTCGTCCTTGTCGCGAGCGGCGTGCTCGCACTTTTCGGCAAGGTCTCCCAATTCCATTCCTCCGACCAAGCGCGAATTGGATTTTAGTCCGTGAACCTTAATGCGGTAGTTGTCCCAATCCTTTTTGTCAAAAGCGCCTTGAATGTCGGAAAGATTTTGCTCGCGCTGTTCAATGAACATGCTGACCATGTCTTTGTACATATCCTTGTCGTTCATGGAATATTCCATTCCGTGAGCTGTGTCGATTGTCGGCATAATTTCTCCCCTAAAATTTAATAAGGTCTTTTTGGCTTTTTGGCGTCTTCCAATTTCTGGAAAATGTCCGCTATCTTTTGAACCAAAATTCCTGGCGGCGTATTCTTCAGCAAGTAACCGACCGGTCGGGCGGAAAGAACTTGCTTGACGATATTGCTGTCATCGTTCGCGGTCAAGAAAACAACCGGAATGTTGGCAGTCGAAGGATCCGACTTTACAAGCTGGAAAACTTCCAAGCCCGAAAGAACCGGCATTTCGTAGTCCAACAAGATCATGTCGATTTTATAATGCGACAAAAGCGCGATTGCGTTTGTGCCGGATTTTTCGGTAAAGACATTGTAATGTTTGTTGAGCCAACGATCCATGGCGTGCAGCTGGACTTGTTCGTCGTCAACTACCAAAATCGTTTTCTTGCTTGGATCCAAATCGTAATCTTTAACGTCGTCAGAGAAAGAGTAATCGCCGCCGTCTTTTTCCAAAGTCTTCAAAAGCTCAGGCATTTCAACAGGACGTTCAAAAGCGTACTTTACATAATCCCGTTCAATAAATTCGTACGCCATATTTATTTCGCCAGAGTTTCCAATAAAGTAAAGGCGAACTTTTTTTCCGTCTCCGGCAATAAAATCGTTCACCCATTGGAAGAAGGCGTTGTCGCTGTCTTCAAGGCGCTCCAAATAAAGAATCAAAATATCCGGCGGATCAGAAAGCATTCTTGCGTTAATGTAAGCTCCACCCGGCGGACAAAACGAAACCTCGTATCCTGCGTCTGTTAAATTCTTTATTAACGCTTTTATTAAAAAACTTTGCTCATTGTTTCCTATCAGTAAAATTTTTTTGCCCACGAAAGACTCTCCTAAAAGTGTTACTAATTATTATATCATAGTATGTTCAATAATTCAACTAAAATAATTTCCTAAAAGTCCAAAATTGAGCTATAATTAAGGCATGAGAAATTCTAACTATTTTTTAGGAATCATGACAAGCATTGTCGGCTTGATGATGCTTTTGGCCGCCGAACCATTAATTCAGGTTTTAGTGATTGCGCTGGGAATCTCCTCGATTTTGGACGGAGCCTTTATGTTAGGAGCCGTCGCCCCCCTAATCGAAGACAAAAACTATAGGCTTATGTGTTACATTCGGGCCGTCGCCGGAATAATAATAGGCCTTTTGTGCATTGTCTTGCCCCTCAGGGTGGCAGAATTCGCTTGGCAAACCCTTGTCTACATCCTTGCCTTTTACTCTTTTTTTGCGGCCATTTGCTATATTCCAATCGCCTTTAGATTGAACAAAGAGGGCTTTCCTATAAAACGCTATGTTATCGAAATTGTTTCAACCATTGTTTTGGCGATAATACTGATTCTTTTGCCAAGCTCAGCCGGCTTTACAATCATCAGAATCGGCGGAGCGATTTTGCTCATTTTTGGAGCGGCCATAACCTTTTTGGCTTGGAAAAACCGGGACATAATCGCCGACGACGCCATCGTAAAAGATGAGTGATTGACAAACAAAAAACGCCCGCCCCATAATGAAGCGAGCGTCTATCAGGCGCCTGACCGCAGCGTCCGAAAGGACGCGGTTAAACCGCTCGAAAAACCAATTAAGGTTTTTCGAGCAATAACACGAGCGGATTATTGCGGGTGTATGCTTGCCAAACACCCGCAAAATGGGCGAGTCAAGGCTTTAAGCGAAGCGCGCCTTGACCGCCCTTATGCTACTTCGATGGCGATTTTCTTGGGCTCGGGGAGGGCCTTGCGGGCCATCGTGACGTTCAAGACGCCGTTCTTAAAGCTGGCGGTGACTTTTGTCTCGTCAATGTCGTCCGGAAGAGTGAATCGGCGGGCAAACTGGCTCTGAACGCGCTCGCGGATAAGCCACTTGCCTTCCTCTTTCTTTTCGTTCTTTTCTTCCTTCTCGGCGGTCTTGACGGAACTGATTGTCATGACGCCGTGGTCGATTTCGATGTCAACGTCTTTTTCGGTGGCTCCCGGCAAATCCATCTGCAAGCTGTAGCTGTCCTTGTTTTCCTTAATGTCTACCTTTGGCAGGCGGGCTGTTTTCCATGTCAAATCCGGCATTCCGCAGTCAAACGCGTTGTCAAAAAGTGAATTGAAAAGTGAAAGTTCGTTCATAATAAACTCCTTCGCGCCGTTACAGGCGGCCGCGTTTTTAATTAAGTTTTTAGAAGCCTCAAGGCTTCGGTAGATATATAGCAAGTTTCGCGCCAACTTCAAAAAAAATTGCGAAATTTGCGGAATTTTTGAAAGAAATTGGTTGAAAGCCGACACAAAAATTGCTCGCAAGTCCTAAAAGCGGGCAAAATTATGAAATAAACTGGATTCAAGACCAAAAAGGCCGCCAAAAGTGATCGCAAAACTAGAAATCGCGGCGGCAAATTGGGTCAGAATTTCACAAAATATGGGTCAGAATTTTTGTATAAGTGGGTCATTTTGATACAGTAGATAAATAAAAGACAAGGAAATGGGTTATTTGTGGTAGTGGGTTCCGCAAAAGGCGATGTAAACGGAGTTGTTTTCAATCTTATAAACGATTCTATGATAATCGTCGATTCTTCGGCTCCAATAACCTGAAAATGCGCCTTTTAGAGGATCAGGCTTTCCGAGTCCTTTGTAACCGTTCCTGTCGATATCTTTTAAGATTTCGTTCGCTTTTTTTAATAATTTTTTGTCGCTTTGTAGCGCAAGATAATCTTCCCAAGCGATGTCAGACCAGTTTTTATTCATCAGCGCGCCTCGATAAGCTCATGCTGAGAATATTTTCCGGCTTCAATTTGCTTAATGGATTCCCTAAGAACTTCTTGGTTTTCCTCGCTCCAAAAGGGATCGCCTTTAAGCTCAAAAGGAATGCGATTTTCACGCAGCGACACTTTCATGAACATATTAACCGCTGCCGAGACCGTAAGCCCCAGCGATTCACAAAAGCCCTCAAAAGAATATTTTGTTTCATCCGTCGTTCTAATGCTAAGTGTCGCCATACAAATCTCCTACAATGTCGTGCGTTGTATGGATATTGTAATACAATGTATGGGAGTTGTCAAGGAAATTGTGGTGGGTTTTATTCAGCGTATTTTTGCAGAAGGGAGCCAATTTGAGTGTCAACCGCAGTTTTAAGACTTTGCGACAATTCAGATAAATCCTCATGCAGTTGAACAGATGCATTATTTTCTTCTTCAGGGAGCAGTAATTGATACGGTTTTACGCGTAGAGCCTTAGCCAATTTGGCCATAGTTTCCAACGTTCCCCATTTTTTGCCGCTCTCCAAATCGCACAAAAAGCCCACAGACAAATCAGCCGCTATCGAAAGTTCCATTTGCGTCATTCCGTTCAACATGCGGTATTTTTTGATGTTTGAGGTGAAAACTTTCTTGATTTCGCTTGGCTCCATATATTTATAATATCGCTATTGGTGAATCTTGACATATTCAATAAGAGAAAATATAATTTTCATTTAGAGAAAACTTTGTTTTCTTTTAGAGAAACAATAAGGAGATCTTTTATGAAAAAAATGGCAAAAGTTTATGTGGCGTTGGCTGCTATAGCGACTCTCGCCTTTGGCTTATTTTCTTGTTCTGGCGGCGGAAATGATGTCAATCCGCTTGCGCTTTATAGTCCGCTGACTCCGCTGAACAGTCCTACCCTGAAATACTTAGATTTGTCCAACGCCAAGAGCCTTTACATAAGCGGCGGCAGCGGAACAAGCGCAAACATCAGCGCCAGCGCGAACGGAGCGAGCGCTAAAAAAATTTTTAAGATAACCGGCACAGGTCATGTAGAAGAGGTGAAATACCTTGATGCGAATAAAAAGGAAATGTCTATTTTGAACGAACCTTGCGCAATAGAAAAAATAAATGATGATTATATTTTTGTAGGATTTGGTCCGTACTCATATAGTATACAATCTAGCTATATTATAAGAAAAACAGACGGAGCAGCTTTTGACATGAAGAATCTTGGAAAGCCTGTCTTAAATAAAAATTATACATGGAAAAATGCACCGGTCTTTCATACTGACAAAAAAAACAATATGTATTACATAAATTATGACTATTCGCGTCAAAAGATTATTCGCGTTGATCTAAGTGGAATTGATTCTCTTGCAGGCACAACAGTATCGCCGTCAACTGATAGCATTAACTGTTTTGACGTAGACAAGGACGGCAACATAATTTATTACGGTTATAGCGTGTCAGATTCTAATAATTCCTTTAAGAGAATACGAAAAAGCAATGGCGGAATAAAAAATATTTCTGTTCGTAATGACTATTGGATTGGTCTTGACGGATGCATCTACTACAAATACGACGATATCTATAGTGACCCAGTAAAAGTATCAATAGATGCTGATGGCAATGTTTCAGAAAGCAGTTATGGCTCAAATACTAACTTATTTTTTTTCCCTTCGAGCTCCTACAAACTTGATATGAAAACCCGCATTATCATAATCTACAACGGCTATATTAACGAAGTATACAATCCATCTGCGAATCCGAGAAGAGTTTCGCTAACGGGTATAACA
>JAILDQ010000013.1 GCA_024689365.1 Treponema sp.
CTCTTCCGCCGCGCTTGAATCAAACAAAGCCCTTTGCGCCGCAATCAAAGAAGGCCTTAAAAATTGCGAGTCAGGAATTCCAGAGGCCATCGAACTTTTGGAAAGCCAAAGCCACGACGACGTTGACCAAATATTGAACGCTCGCGGCTTGATAGACGTTGTTCTTCCCCGAGGCGGAAAAAAGCTTATTCAAAACGTAGTGCAAAACGCTCGAGTTCCAGTAATCGAAACAGGAAGCGGGGTCTGCCACCTTTACGTTGACGACGAGGGTGATTTGGACATGGCGCTAAAGATTGCCGAAAACGCAAAGATTCAGCGTCCTGGAGTTTGCAACGCGATCGAGGCCATTTTGGTCAACAAAAATATTTTGGATAAATTCCTTCCGCAACTTGAAGAGCGCTTTGCAGGCCGGGTAAAATTCCACGCCGACAAAAATTGCTATAACGCGCTAAAAAATTCCGCGCAAAAAAACGGACGCGATTCTTGCGTGGTTCAAGCGGCGGAAGAAGATTACGGAAACGAATTCTTGGATTTTGAATGTTTGGTAAAATGCGTTCAAAATGTTGAAGACGCAATTGAATACATAAACGGCCACAACACAAAGCACAGCGAATCAATCGTGACCAACAACCGAGCCAAAGCCCGCCTTTTCCAAAGCAAAATCGACGCGGCCTGCGTTTATGTAAACGCTTCCACAAGATTCACCGACGGCGGAGAATTTGGCTTTGGCGCCGAACTTGGAATCAGCACGCAAAAACTTCACGCGCGAGGCCCAATGGGCTTGGAAGCGCTCACCACCACAAAATACTTGATTGACGGCGACGGCCAGATTCGAGGCTAAAGCGCGGTAAAAAACACAAAGCCCGCAAGCGAAGCGTCGCGGAAATCCGCTCGAACCAACAATTAAGGCTTTTCATTCGTCAGCGCGAGCGGCAGCGTCAACAATGTCGCCAATCCATTTCCAATAAACCGCGTTCTTGCGGTTGTCTGGATACCGGCTGCTAAAAGTCACTAGAAGATTTTTAGAAGGAATTACCGCGATAACTTGTTCGCCCCAACCGTGCGCGAAAAAGCCCCTCGCCCCGCTTTTTCCAAACCAACGAACCCACCATTGATAGCCGTAGCGCGCCTGCTTTGGCGTGTGAATCTTTATCGATTCGGAAACCCAGCTTGCGGGAACGACTTGCTTTTCTTGCCATTTTCCGCCATGCAAATACAAAAGTCCAAAACGAGCCATGTCGCGGGCGCTGAGATGGGCTCCGTTCCCGCCGTCCGCGATTCCCTTTGCGTCAAAGTCAAAATAACCGGAATCCATTCCAAGCGGCTCAAACAAAACCGCGCGGCCGTATTCGTCCAAAGTTTTTTTTGTAGTTTTCTGAACAATCGCCGAAAGCAAGTGGGTGTTCCCGGTTGAGTATTCAAAAATCTTTCCGGGCTCATGCGGAAGGGGCCGGTCAAACAAAAATTTTATCCAGTCGCCGCTGGCTCTCCACTGGCCCCAAACTGCGGAATCCGTCGATACTAAGCCGGACGTGTTAGTGAGCAAATGCCTTACCGTAATTTTTTGAAAGCGAGCGTCTTCCTTTGTTCTAAGTTCAGGAAAAAATTTGGCGATTGGGTCGTCAAGCGTAAAATAGCCTTGCTCAATCGCAATCCCTACAATCGCGCTTGTCAAACTTTTTGAAACTGACTGCATGCCAAAAACGCTTTCTTGATTATAGCCCTCTTTGTAATATTCGCTTGCAATCGCGCCGTTTTTTACAATGATGCAAGAAGTCACTTCTGTCGGAGGAAGTTCGGCGTTGAAAGCGGCGATTTTATTTTGGTCAAGGCCAAGATTTTTTGGCTCGTCGCTCTTCCACTCAAAATTTTTTGTTTGTGAAAAAGCGAGCGATGCGAACAAAAATAGCGCTATAAAAAAAGCCTTTCGTTTCATGCCAACATTCTAACGCAGAGAGCTTCAGCTTTTCAAGTTCGTCATTTCCGCAAGCGAGCATTCAATATTACCACTAGCAAAAGCGAACGAAGTTTGCTATAATTATTTCTTCAATAATGCGTTTAAAAAGGATGGCATAATTATGGCTTTGAATTTGCGCGGAAAGGATTTTTTGACTCTTAGGGACTTCACGCCAGAAGAAATCATTGGCCTTTTGGACTTGGCTGCTGACTACAAAGACAAGAAGAAAAAAGGCGTCGCAGTCGACAGCTTCCGTGGAAAAAACATCGCTCTTATTTTTGAAAAGACTTCAACCAGAACCCGCTGCTCTTTTGAAGTGGCCGCGCACGATTTGGGAATCTCCACAACATATTTGGCGGAAGGCTCGCAAATCGGAAAAAAAGAAAGCATCGCGGACACTGCCAGAGTTTTGGGAAGAATGTTCGACGGAATCGAATACCGCGGCTATGGCCAAGAGCTTGTCGAAGAACTTGCGAAATTCGCCGACGTTCCGGTTTGGAATGGTTTGACCAACGAATACCATCCGACACAAATGCTCGCCGACATGCTTACCATTCGCGAACACTTTGGAAAACTAAAGGGACTCAAACTTGTTTACTTTGGAGACGCAAGATACAACATCGGAAACTCGCTTTGCGTTGTTTGCACAAAACTCGGCTTGAACCTTGTTTTGTGCGCTCCAAAAAAATACTTCCCTTCAGCGCAACTTGTAAAAGACTGCGAGCCTTGGGCAAAGGAAAGCGGCGGCTCAATCACGCTTGAAGAAGACACGGCAAAGGCGGCGAAAGACGCCGACATAATTTACACAGACGTTTGGGTAAGCATGGGCGAGCCCGACCAAGTTTGGGCAGAAAGAATCGCCGACCTCAAAGCCTACCAAGTCACAAAAGACATTATGGCAAAGGCAAAGCCAACAGCGATTTTCATGCATGACCTTCCTTCCTTCCATGACCTCAACACGACGATTGGAAAAGAAATCAGCAAAAAATTCGGCATCAACGAAATGGAAGTCACCGACGAAGTTTTTGAAAGCGAACAATCCGTTGTCTTTGACGAAGCGGAAAACAGAATGCACACAATCAAAGCGGTAATCGCCGCGACGATTTAAAGGCGAGAATAAAATGAGCGAACAAATTAAAAAAGCCATAAAGGGCGCAAGAAAGATTGTAATTAAAATCGGAAGCAATACGCTTGCCAAAAACGACGGAACCCAAAACACAGACTTTATGGCTTCGTTCGCGCGACAGGTAAAAAATTTAATTGACGCAGGAAAACAAGTTTCCGTCGTGTCTTCGGGAGCGCAAGTTAGCGGCGTAAGCGCCTTAAAGGAATGGGCAAGAAAAAAAGACGTTCATTACCGCCAGGCCTTGTGCGCGATTGGCCAAGTTGAATTGATGAGCCAGTGGCGAAAAGCCTTTGCCGAATGCGACATTCACATTGGCCAGCTTCTTTTTGTAAAAGAAAATTTTGAAAACAAATTGCAAACCCTCAACATCAGGAACACCTTGTTCACGCTTGTTGACGAAGGCGTTGTTCCTATCATAAACGAAAACGACAGCGTTTCGTTTGAAGAAGACTCAATCGGCGACAACGACAACTTGAGCGCGCTCACTTCAATTTTGTGGGGAGCGGACTTGTTGATTTTGTTCAGCGACATCGACGGAGTTTATTCAGACAATCCAAAGACAAACCCAGACGCAAAATTGATTCAAAGCGTGAATAACATTGACGAGCTTAGGAAGCAAATCACAATCGGCGAAACCAATGCTTTTCGAACCGGCGAAAACGAAACAAAACAGCAACCCGCGCAAAAATGCTTTGACTACAACAGCCCAGTAATTCTGGCGAACGGCGCGCGCCCTCAAATTTTGGACAAGCTTTCAGACGGAACAGGCGACGGAACTATTTTCTTGCCAGAGGAATGATTTTATGAAACTTGTGATTCTTGACGGCCACGCGCTAAATCCAGGCGACATGTCCTACGACCAACTAAAGGAATTTGGCCAGCTGGAATTTTATGAGCGCACGCCGCCAGAACTTGTCGTAGAACGAATGCGCGACGCCGACATTGTTTTTTTGAACAAGGTCACAATCACAAAAGAAATTTTGGAACAATGCCAAAAGCTAAAATACATCGGCGTCTTTGCGACCGGCTACAATGTAATCGACACCGCCGCCGCCCGCGAGCGCGGAGTTGTTGTCACAAACATTCCTTCTTACAGCACGATGGCTGTCGCGCAGGCAACGTTCGCGCTTTTGCTTGAACTTACAAACGGAGTTCACGCCCACAACCAATCGGTTCAAAACGGAGACTGGATTAAAAGCCCTGACTTTTGCTATTGGACCCATCCGCTTGCAGAACTCTTGGGAAAAACTTTCGGCATTGTTGGATTTGGAAGCATCGGCCAAGCGGTGGCAAAAATCGCAAACTCATTCGGCATGAAAGTAATCGCGCATTCCAGAACCGCAAAAAAAATTGAAGACTTTTCCAAAGATAATTTTAAGGTTGAATCAGTCAGCCTAGACGAACTTTTGGCACAAAGCGACATCGTTTCACTCCACTGCCCGCTTACATCTGACAACAATGGAATGATAAATCAAGCGTCGCTCGACAAAATGAAAGACGGCGCCATCTTGCTCAACACAGCGCGCGGCCCCTTGATTGACGAAGCGGCGGTTAGAAAAGCTTTGGACGCAAAAAAACTTTCCGGCTTTGCCGCGGACGTCCTTAGCCAAGAGCCAATGTCAAAGGACTGCCCCCTTTTGGGCACTCCCAACTGCGTGATCACTCCGCACGTTGCATGGGCCGCAAAAGAAACCCGCGAACGCCTGTTGGGAATCGCGCTGGACAACCTGCGAAAATTCTTGGCGGGAACGCCGATTAACGTGGTGAATTAAAGGGCAGAATTTTTTCCTCCCTCTTCAACTCCCTAAAGAACAAGAACAAGTACGGAACCGCAGTCACCGCGCTTAGAATGTCGGCGGCGGCTTGAGCGATTTCAACGCCGGTCAAACCGATCAAACGCGGAAGCAAAATTATCAATGGAACAAAATAAACGCCCTGGCGGTTGAGCGACAAAAATGTGGCTTGCAATCTTTTTCCGCAGGACTGCATCAACATGTTCACGCTGATGATAAAGGCATGAAGGGGAATCGATATCGCTTGGGCGCGCAAGGCAAAGGCTCCGATTTTAATTACGTCCGCGTCATCTCTAAAGAACGAAACGATTTGCTTTGCGAAAACAAAAAGATTGGCGCCGATAATAAGCAAGAGCAAAAATGCCACGCCTAAGGTAAACTTAAAAGCTTCCCTAACCCGCTTGTAAAGTCCGGCTCCGTAATTGTAGCCAGCAACCGGCGCGAAGCCTTGGCCAATTCCAATCATTACAGAACCAGAAAGCATTATTATTTTTGTTGCGATTGTCATTGCGCTGATGGCTGCGTCTCCGTAAAGGCCGGCGTTTGTGTTCAACAAAATTGTCGCAATGCTGGCCAAGCCTTGCCTAAAGAGCGCCGGAATTCCTGTGCTGATGATGTCTGCGTAAGTCTTTACCTTTGCGGAAATTCTTTTTACAGAAAGCTGAACCGTTCCTTTTTTACGAATAAAGAATTGTATGAAAATCAAAAAACTTACCGTTTGGCTTGCAAGAGTGGCAAGGGCCGCGCCGCTTGTTCCCAACTTTAGGCCGTAAATGAAAATTGGATCCAACAAAACATTAAGGATTCCGCCGCTTGTAAGAGCGACAGCGCTAAAAGCCGCGTGGCCTTCAGAACGCAAAATGTTGTTCATCACAAAACACGAACCGATTATAGGCGCGCCGACCAAAATCCATTTTGCGTAATCCATAGCGTAAGGAATGATTGTCGGCGTGGCGCCTAATATTTTTACCAAGCCTTGCAAATGCAAGATGGAAACCACAGAAAGCGCGATTCCAAAAACAATCGAAGCGGCCATAGCGCTTGAAGCGTATACGCTGGCAGCCTCGATGTTTTTTTCACCCAAACGACGCGAAATTATTGAGCCGCAGCCTTGGCCCAAGGTAAAGCCGACCGCTTGAATCAACGCCATCAAAGAAAAGACTACTCCTACCGCGGCGCTCGCGCTAGTTCCCAACTGCGATACAAAGTAGGTGTCGGCGGTGTTGTAGATGCCAGTTGTAAGCATGCTCAACAGCGTCGGAAAAGCAAGCCGGGGAATCAAACGAGGAATGGACTCTGTAGTCATCAATTTAAATTGGGGGTCTTCTTTTTGGCTCATAATTTTAGTGGATGAACCTTCGTAAGCTAATGGCTTTTTGCGGGCATATTTCGTGGCAACAAAAACAATGCAAGCATTTTTTTACATCTGTCAAAAGCGCCGCGCCGTTTTTTCCGCTCATCTTCACAATGTGGGCAGGACAGATTTGAGCGCAGCGGCCGCATTTAATGCATTTGCTTTGATGAAAATGAGGAGTTCGTGTAAGCGCGAATTTAGCGATTGGAGCAAGCCAACCGGGAAGCATCGCGGAAAAAGTTTCGGAGCCGTTTTTTACGATGCGGAAT
>JAILDQ010000023.1 GCA_024689365.1 Treponema sp.
TCGATGTTGCAGCCGCCAAAGATTTTTCCGCTTTTTGAAAGCAACGCCGCTCCAACCTTAAAATTTGAGTAGGGCGTGTAAGCCATTGAAAGCATTTCCTTGGCTTTTTTTAGCAAAGCTTCTTTTCTTTCTTTGTCCATACAGAATATTATAGCGCAGGTTTTTAAATAACGAAAGAAAAAAAATCTACCCATTTTTAGGAGTTTTTTTCGCTTTACAAAGCTCTTATTGCTTGATATAATAAAAAAAAAGTGTATGAGTTTATCTTTTCGGAGCAAGCGTTTTAACATTCTATTGTTTTTTTCTCTCCTGTACATTGTTCTGCCAAACCTAATTTTTTATATAGGCTATTTGCGGCCTCTTTTTGCTCTTCCGGCTTTTATTTTATTGACAATCTCGCTTTTTTTCGCTTCTTTTACCAACAAAGACTATTGGGAGCCTGAATTTAACAAAAAAAACATATTAAAAGGCGTTTTGGCAATTGCGATCACGGCCTTTTGGGTTTACCTTTCGGGAATCGGCGGCTTTGTTTGGCAAAATTCGGACCATGTTGTCAGAAACCCCTTGTTCCGCCTTTTAGTCGCTGAAAAATGGCCATTGGTTGACAGCGACAGGGCTATAGTTTATTACTTGGGCTTTTGGCTTCCCGCGGCGGTCGCCGGAAAAATCGGCGGCCTAACTTTTGGCCTTTTCTTTGAGCAATTTTGGGCAGTGGCGGGAATATTGCTATTTTATTCATTATGGTGCGCAAGGCGAAGGAAATTGGACATTTGGCCCCTTCTTGTTTTTATATTCTTTAGCGGAATGGATTACTTTGGCTTGCTTTTTTGCCAACTCCGCTATAGGCAGCCGCTCGAGGGCCTTGTCAGCGTCCTTCACTTGGAGGGGTGGTTTTTCAACATCTACCAATATTCGTCTGTCACAACCCAACTTTTTTGGGTTTTCAATCAAGCGATTCCTGTTTGGCTGGCGGTGATTTTTTTGTATTCCGAAAGAAATCTTTCATCCGCCGTTTTTGTTTGCGCCTCGCTTTTGTTAAGCTCAACATTGCCGGCTTTGGGCTTGGCTCCCTTTATGATTTGGCTTTTTATAAAAAATCCAAAAGAGCTTTTCACTTTTCAAAATATAGTCGGAGGCTTTGTGGCGGCAAGCATATCCTTTTTGTACTTGTCCAACAACAGTTCCGCCAGGGCAGGCGGGGCCGCGTTTTCTCTCAAGCATGCGGTTCTTCTTTGCGGCGTCCTTGTCTTCATTTTGCTGCCTTTCTTTTTTAAGAAAAAGCCTGTGGTTCTAAGGGCTATTTTGGCGTTAGTTTATAACGCATGTTTTTTTGGCGCTTTGATAATCGTAAAGTTCGCTTCGTTTTACAAAACCGACAAGCTTCATATTTTTGTTTGGCACATGATTTTCATTTTTGTTGAAGTGGGAGCGCTTGCCCTTGTCATGATAAAAAAAGAAAGGCGGGATTCTTTTTATTGGATAGCCCTGGTCTCCCTTTTCCTGATTCCTTTGGTTCAAGTTGGCAGAACCACAGACTTTTGCATGCGCGCTTCGATTCCGGCTTTGTTGATGATTTGCATTTTGGCTGTGGATTACCTTTCGTCAGCGGAAGCCGATTCTTCAAAAAAACTTTTCTTTTTGCGGCCGAAATTTAAAAAGGCCGCGATGATTTTTATTTTGCTTGTTGGAGCCTTGACTCCAGTCCACGAATTTTACAGAACCATTTTGTACACAGTGACTGGCTATGAACGGCATGAAGACGTTTTGAGAGACGATTTGTTCTTTGAGCCTGTTTTCAACACAAGCGGAGCCGCGGACAATCTCTTCTTCAAGCGCTTGGCCAAAACAAAAAGCAAAGGAAAAAACTAAGCTGCGAGCGGCGAGTTTGGCTCTCCGTTTGGATTGTTGTTGTCGTTCATGGAAATCAACCATAAAATAAGCTTGATTGTCTTTGGAAGAATTTCCCTTATCAAATCCGTTTCTTGTGAATTCTGGCTTACCGCAAGCGAAGTGTCCATCAAGTCGCTCATGGCGGGCGGCGCGCTTTTTATCGCGGCGATTGTTTCTTCTTCCGAATATTGTCTGTGTTCAAGCGGCGGCTCCATCAAGGCGAGCGCGTCGGCGGGATAAAATTTGCAAGGCCTCCAAACGAGCTTTTTGTTCTTGTCGTAATAGCCGCTCGCTCCGAAGAGCCTGCAAATAAAGGCCCTTCCGCCGTAAATCGAACAATGGTAT
>JAILDQ010000104.1 GCA_024689365.1 Treponema sp.
TTACCAATGCGCGGGAAGAGCCGCCAAGCCGCTTCTTGAGAGGGCGAAAGCCCCGGCCTTCGCAAAGGTCCTCGCCACTTTCTGCCTCGTCTCCTTCGCTTGGATTTTCTTCAGGGCGAGAAATCTGTCCGACGCAATTACAGTGGTCCAGGGCCTGGGCCGCATCCCCGAAGAGCTTTTGGGCTTCGCGGAATTGAACGGCTCGATTGGAGCGAAGGAGGCGGTAAAGGAGCTGTTCGCGCTAAACGACTCTGGAATTGGAGGAATAAAAGGAATGGCTAAATGCCTCGTCTTGCTGGCGATTTTTATAGCCGCAAGTTTTTCCACCAATGAAAAATCCGGCCTTGAGACAATCAAAAAAAGACCAATTGCGGTCAGATGGATTTTGTACATCGCGCTTTTTTCAATTTTGCTTCCTTCAATCGTAACAAACACAAATAGCGAATTCTTGTATTTTTCATTTTAAGAGGAATCATGAAACGACTCATAATAAAAATTATTTTGCTTCCCCTTTTAGCCTTGGCTATGCCCGCCATTATCTTGCTGACAATAAGCCCCCAATACACTCACGAATACACAGCGTCTTTTATAGACAAGATGGAGCGCTTGGAAAAAATCAAAGAACCGAAAATCATTTTAGTGGGCAATTCAAATCTATCGTATGGAATCGAATCTGAAATAATTCAAAATGCAATCGGAATGCCTGTTGTGAATTTGGGCTTGCACGGCGGCCTTGGGAACGCCTTTCATGAAAGAATGCCTCTTTTCAATATGACCAGAGGAGACATCATCGTAATCTCACATTTGGACTACAGTGACGACGATTCAATACATGACGCGGAGCTGGCCTTGCTCACTGTTGAAAATTATTTTCATTATTGGAAAATTTTCCGTCCCAAAGACTATCCAAAAATCATCTGCACTCTACCTAAATACACTTATAAATGCCTTTTACGATTTTTATTGAAAGCCGACAAAGAACCCAAAACGCCAACTTGCTACGCAAGAAGCTCATTCAACAAATATGGAGACAATGTATTTCCGCGCGACATTGAAGCCGGAGAAAGCGCCCCTTATCTCAGGGAGCCTGCAATAAATAAAACTTGCGTTGACAGGATAAACAGGCTTTACGAATTTTGCAAGTCAAATGGCGTTAGCCTCGTAGTTGCAGGAGCGCCAATATTAAGCGGCCTTCCAAACTTTGAAGTTGAAAAATTTAAGCTATTTCAAAAAGAACTGAAAAAAGATTTGCGATGTCCAATAATTTCAGACTTTACGGATTATATTTTTGACAAAAAATATTTTTTTGCCGGAGCTTTGCATTTAACCAATCAAGGCGCCAAGCTTAGAACCGAACAACTGGCAAAAGACTTGAAAAATTTTTTAATCGCTATCCCCGATTGACACAAGCGCGATTTTCCTATACCATAAAAAAAACGCGCGATTAGCTCAGTTGGTTAGAGTACAAGCATGACACGCTTGGGGTCACTAGTTCGATTCTAGTATCGCGCATCGAAAGTCCGCCAAAGCGGATTTTATAAAATGCGGAACGGCAAAGGCCGGCCGCTTTTTTTTTGCGGAGAAAAAAATGACCTTGGAAATTATTTTAATCATTGTTTCTGTCCTCTGCCTCTTGCTCGGTTTTTTGGGAACCTTTGTTCCGGTTCTTCCAGGCGCCCCCTTGGCTTGGCTCGGGCTACTGGCCGCCTACTTTAATCCGCGAACTCCGATAAGCCTTGCGCTCTTGATAATTTGCGGCGTGGTCGCGCTCGCCGTTTCAGTACTGGACAATATTTTTCCGCTCGCGATGACAAAACAAAGCGGAGGCTCAAAGGCGGGAACAACCGGCGCCACGCTCGGCCTTATCGCGGGCTTTTTTATCGGACCTGTTGGAATAATCCTTGGCCCTTTTGCAGGAGCCTTCATCGGTGAAATCATCCACGATTCAAGCGACATAAAAAAATGCCTCAAGGCGGCCCTTGGGGCATTCAAAGGATTTTTGCTGGGAACCGGTTTAAAAATGATCGCGGTTGCGTTCTTTATTTGGATTTACATTTTGGCGCTCATAAAATAAAGTCAAAGCGAGAGCATTTCTTTTTTCACTCGGCCAAGAATTTCCTTGTCGGCTGGAAGCCATTTTACGGAATCAAGCTCATCCAAACCAAGCCACTTGGAATCCTCGTGCTCCAAAAGGCAAAGGCCTCCGCTTCTTAGCGAGCAAGAAAAAAGTTCCATCGACAGGTGAAATTCAGGATAATCCCATTCAACAAGGCCCAGGCTTTTGTTCACAAGAACCTGGCTCTCAAGCTCTTCCTGAATCTCGCGGACAAGCGCGGCATCAGGCCCTTCGCCCTCCTCGATTTTTCCGCCGGGAAATTCCCACCAATCCTTCCAAGGCCCGTAGCCCCTCTGTGTCGCAAAAACTTGAACGCCCTCTTGGCCCTTTCTAAAAATCGCGGCCGCGGAAACCTTTATTGTTTTAAGACTTTCGTTCATTTTAATTCCTAAAAAAATTATAGCGCAAACAGACGGCCTATTCAAAGCCTTTAAAAAGCGCGCTATAATAAAAGCGCTAAAACGCGAGGAGAAAAGATGAGCGAAGAAAGCCAAACAAAGACACTTTACCACTACACCGACTTTAACGCTATGCGGGGAATAATCGCGAACGGAGAGATTTGGCTTTGGAACT
>JAILDQ010000109.1 GCA_024689365.1 Treponema sp.
CGTTCTTTTGGCAAAATGTTTTTGCAACGCCTTTGACTTTAAGGAGAAAACATTATGGAAGAATTTTTCATTGACTGCGACGGAATTAAGCTTCATTCAAAGTTGGACAAGCCGGCTGATTTTTCAAAGGGGCCCCTTTGCATTTTGATTCACGGTTTTACGGGGCACATGGAGGAGGAGCACATCGTCGCGGCGCAAAAGGCGATGAATGATTGCGGCGTGGCGGTTCTTAGAGTTGAAATGTACGGGCACGGAAAAAGCGGGGGCGAGTTCAAAAGGCACACTTTGTACAAGTGGGTCACGAACGCTTTGGCTGTCGTGGATTACGCTAAGTCGCTGGACTTTGTCACCGACCTTTATTTGTGCGGCCATTCGCAGGGCGGCCTTTTGACTGTCTTGGTCGGCGGAATGCGGCCCGACGACTTTAAGGCTATCATTCCCTTGTCGCCTGCCTTGTGCATTCCTGACGACGCAAGAAAAGGCTCCATCTTGGGCGTTCAATTTGACCCGAATCATATTCCCCAAAAATACTCGTGCGAGTCTTGGGAGCTTTTGGGCGACTACGCGCGCGTGGCCCAGACGATTCACCCGGAAGATGAAATCGCGAGATACAAGGGACCTGTCCTCATAATTCACGGAGACGCTGACGAAGTGATTCCGTATTCCTACGCGGAAGACGCGGCGAGGCTTTACAAGAACGCAAGGCTTGTGACGATAGAAGGCGACGACCATTGCTACACAAGGCATTTGGACAAGATGACGGCCGCGCTCAAGGAATTTTTTTCCAACTAAAGGCCGGACTCTTCCTTTTTAAAGCGAATCTTTGTATTGCGCGAAAGGCTTTTTTTCGTTACAATGTTCTTCTATGGAAAACAAAAAAACAGTTGACAACGACACACTTGAAAAGTTGCTTTATCTTTCCCGCCTTTCACCAGAAAGCACGGATTTGGGAACTCTCAAAAAGCAAGTTGACGACATCGTAGGCTATTTTGACATTCTTTCAAAATACGATGACAGCGAAAATCCCTATGACGCCTATCCTTCAACACAGGCTGAAAAATTGCGCGAAGACCAAGTTGTCGCCGGCCTTGACATTCCAGATGTAAAGAAAGTCACAGAAAACTTTATGGACGGCTACTTCCAAGTTCCAAAAGTTTTGGGCGAAGGGGCCTAAAAAAATTGCCTCCTGCACGGCAACGTATGATTAACTGTAAAGGATAGACTATGAACAATATAAATCAGGCGCGAGAGGCGCTTAAAAACGGAAGCGTCACTTCTGAGGCGCTCGCGAAAAAATCTTTGGAAACTTTTGAGGCGGACAAGAATTCTTCCTTGCCCCTTAACGCCTTTTTGGAAATTTACGACGACGTAATTTCGCTCGCCCAAGAGGCTGACAAAGAAATCGCGGCCGCAAAAGCCGCAGGAACTTTGGACGAGCTTTTTGAAAAGAAGCCGCTCTTGGGCCTTCCTTTTGCGGTAAAAGACAACATCAGCGTAAAAGGCAAGCGCCTTACTTGCGCGTCAAAAATTTTAAGCGGCTATGTCGCTCCTTACGACGCGACTGTAATCGGCCGTTTGCGAGCCGCCGGCGCGATTCCTCTTGGCCGTTGCAACCAAGACGAATTTGCCATGGGCTCTTCAACTGAATATTCTTCTTACGGACCTACAAGAAATCCGATTAACCGCGAATATGTTTCTGGCGGCTCTTCGGGCGGTTCGACAGCCGCGGTCGCCGCAAATCAAGCGCTCTTTGGCTTGGGAACGGAAACCGGAGGCTCGGTTCGTTTGCCGGCCTCTTACTGCGGCGTTTACGGCCTTAAGCCCACTTACGGCGTTTTGAGCCGCTGGGGCGTCGTCGCCTACGGAAGCTCTTTGGACCAAGTTGGCTTGATTGCCCATACGCCTAGCGACATCGCGCAGGTTTTGAACGCATTGGCCGGCGTTGACCTTTACGACGACACTTCCGCCGACTTGCCGGAAAAGGATTCGTTAAAGAATCTTAAGCCTTGTTCTGCTGAAGAATTCTCAAAGCTAAAAATCGCGATTCCAAAACAGTTCTTGGAAAGCAAGGGCTTGCTCCCTGACGTTGGAACTGTCTTTGACCAAACAAGAAAATGGTTTGAGCAAAAGGGCTCAAAAATCGATGTGGTTGACCTTCCGATTCTTGACGCTTCAATCGCAAGCTATTACGTAATCGCCTTGTCGGAAGCGGCCTCCAACCTTAGCCGCTTTGACGGAATCCGTTACGGCGCTCGCGTTGACAACGGCAACGGCTACGACGAGCTTTATGTTGACACAAGAAGCGCCGGCTTTGGCCCGGAAGTAAAGCGAAGAATCATTATCGGAAACTACGTTTTGTCTGAACAGTTCTCCGGCGACACTTACAAAAAAGGAATGACCGTGCGCGCCAGAATCCAGCGCGAAATGGCCGAGCTCTTTAAAAACTACGATTTGGTTTTGTGCCCGACTTGTCCGACTCCGGCCTTTAAGCTTGGACAAAAAGTTGACGATCCGCTTGAAATGTATTTGAGCGACTTGTTCACCACTTTCGTAAACTTGGCGCGCATTCCTTCTATCAGCGTTCCAGCCGGACACACAGCCGGAAAAGGCGTCGAGGCCGGAATCACAAAAGGCTTTGACGGAGAATTCGCGGCGGCCGCAAAACGCGGAGACAGCGATTCAATGCCTGTAGGAATTCAGTTTGCCGGCCCTATGTTCAGCGAGGCGAAAATTCTAAAAGTCGCCGCCGCCTGGGAAGCCGAGCACCCTGGCTGCGGTTGCCCGATCGCCGAATAATGGTGAAGCGCAAAGAATGAAAAAAAGGCTGTCCTGCGGACAGCCTTTTTTGTTTATGCGGTGACTTCCTCGTTTTTTACAATTTCTTTGATTTGCTCTTCTGTCATGCCAAGCGACTTCGCGATTATTTCAACTGAGACGCCGTTGGCGTAAAGTTTTTTGGCGTTTTCAATAGCGGTCTGTTTCGCTCCTTCCTCGCGGCCTCTGTAATATTCGTAAACTTTTTCGCGTTCCCATTCCATATACTGCATTCTCCATTGTGTGTTGCGTTTTGCTTCGGCGACAAGCTTTGTGATTTTTTCTGTAAAAGTATCCGAACTTGAGTTGCTCGTCACCAAACGCAAAAACGCCTTTTGTCTTTCGTTCAATAGTTTATCACAGTTTTTGGAAATAAAAAAGAGTTTTTGCGTCCTGTCGCCCAATTTCGTTTCTTTGTCTTCAAGGCAAATGTTTTCAAATGTGTATTTTGCCAGCCCTTTTTTAAATATGTCGTCAATGCAAATGAAAATGATGAAAGTGGTTTTTAAGTCCTTGTACTTTTGTCCTGTCCTTAGAATGTCAATGTCAATTACGCCTTGATAGTATCGGGCGCGTTCCGGTAATTCTCCTGTGTCCGTAGTTTGAAGCTCAATGTTGTAAACTTTTTGGCCGTCTTTGTCTTTGACATAAACGTCCATTCGGATTCCCTTGCTTCCAAAATCAATGGCGATTTCTTCTTCTTGTGACATTTGAATGTTTTCAATTTTGAATTCCAAAAGGATTTCCAGGAGTTCCTTGCACACGGACGGATTGTTGCGCATCACTTTATAGAAAATGAAATTGTTCGCGATTGTGGCGTTCTCCCACTTTTCTTCAAGGGTCAGCGCTTTTGGGGTTTCGCTCATTGTGAGCCTCCATGTATTTTTTTTCTTACATATAACATAGAAATTTTTTTGCATTTTTTAGTTTAAGTTGAAAAAAAATCTAGAAAAAAACGAGCGAAAATATAAGGAGGCCTTGTTATTTGTATGGAATAAGTGAGCCTGTCATAAAAAAAAGGCTGTCCTGCGGACAGCCTTTTTTGTTTCCTCTCCAATGGCCAAAAGGCCAAAAATTATTTTGCCTTTCCTTGGTTGGCGACGGCTTGCATCTTTGCCTTGAGGGCTTCTTGGTCGCCAAGATAATAATGCTTTGTGACCTTGAAGTTGTCGTCAAATTCGTAGACAAGCGGAGTTCCTGTAGGAATGTTCACTTCTAGAATTTGTTCGGGCGTAAGATTGTCAAGATACTTTACCAAGGCTCTCAATGAATTTCCGTGGGCGGCGATAATCACGCGCTTTCCGTCTTTCATCTGGGCTTTGATTTCTTCCAAGAAGTAGGGGACCACGCGTTCAATCGTTGTTTCCAAACTTTCGTTCTGCGGAAGGAAGTAGGGGTCAACGCCGCGATACATGTCCAGCTTTTTTGCCGAACGTTCGTCGTCGTCAGACAATACCGGCGGCTTTACGTCAAAGGAACGGCGCCAAATCTTTACTTGGTCGTCGCCAAACTTTGCCGCGGCCTCCGCCTTGTTCTTTCCCTGCAAGTCGCCGTAGTGGCGTTCGTTGAGCTTCCAAGTTTTTATTACAGGAAGCCAGGCTCGGTCCATTTGGTCAAGAATGATGTTAAGGGTGTGAATCGCGCGCTTTAAGTAGGAAGTGTAGCAAACGTCAAAGTCAAAGCCTTCTGCCTTTAAAAGCTTTCCCGCCGCCGCCGCTTCTTCGCGTCCCTTGTCGCTCAACTCAACGTCAGTCCAGCCTGTAAAAAGATTGAGCTTGTTCCATTCGCTTTCGCCGTGTCGAACTAAAACCAATTTTGTCATTGTGTTCTTCCTTAGGCGATGGCCTTTGAAGCCCAAGATTTGCATTCGGCGATTCCTGAGTCATCGGGAGTCAACTGAACTTTAAGGGATTCTGTTGTGACTGTGGCGCCGCAAGACTTTACGCGGTCTTCCCAATCGCGGAGCCACTGGCCGTCGCCCCAATCGTATGAACCAAAGAGGGCCACTTTTTT
>JAILDQ010000119.1 GCA_024689365.1 Treponema sp.
CGCGTCAAAATTGTTCGTCAAGTTTAGGGAACCGCCTAAAAAAGTTCCAAAGGCGCTTGTCAAGGCTGACGCGGACAGCCATGAATCCGCCGCTTCCTCCCAATTCATTTTGCCGCTTGCAAAGTCAAAGGCGTTTATGTAACTTGAGCCAACATGATTGACGTATCCAAGCGCCGTTTTTTGCGCGGCGTCGAACAAGGTCTTTGACATTTCTTTCGCAAGGCATTTCCAGGACATTTTAATGGTTTCGCCTAACGCTCCTGCGACAAGTCCAAGAGTTCCAGATGCGAATGAAAAGACGCTCTTTTTTGCAACATCGTTCAAGGCCTCCTGCCATGTCTTGTAGCCCATTCCCACGTCAACGGCGCCAAATAAAATGTCGTCCACGCAAGACAAAAATTGAAACATCGGAACGGTCGCCGCTATGTCAAAAGCCGCTCCTGTCAAATCGCGAATCGTCGGAAGATTGAAGTTCTTTACGCCTGTGTCGATTATTTTATGGTCGTAGAGGGATTTTGAAAGCTCCGCGTAGCCTTCCGAATTTTGAATTGCGTTCCATTGAAAATCAAGCATAATCAAACCCATTTGCCCAGAACCATATTTTTCCACATTATGACTTAAAGAGCGCCTTGCGTCTGGGTTCTTGACAAAGACAGGCGCCTCGCCTATATGCTCCGAAAGCTTTCCCCTATTTGAATCGCTGGCGTTTCCAAAAATCTCGTTTGCCCAACTTTGAACTCTTTCTTTCATTGCCTCCATTTTTTTCATAAGAGCATGGCTGTCGTCTTCCGCGCAATCGCTATATTCCAGCTGAACTTCCGGACCTTGCGCCGTAAAATATTGATAACGGTGAACCCATTGCGTTTCCCGTTTTGTTCCGAAATAAGAAGAGCCGACAACCGCGCTTCTATGTATCATTGGGTCAACCGAGTATCCGCTTCCCCTAACCATGTCAAGCTCCCATTTTTCCACTTTTTTGTTTTGTTTTTCTATTGCGGAAAAATAAGAGTCTATTCCATTTTCCAATTCATTTCTAAACTCTTGAAGCGCGCATTTTGCGGCGGCAATTTGCATTTCCTTTTGCAAATCACGCTGCGTCTTTAAGGAAGCGTCAAAATCATTTATTATTGAAGAATCAATTTTATCCAACAAAAAAAGCCCATTGCCAAAATCCACGTCTCTGACAAAATCCGCCAAATTTTCCGTCATTCTGGAAAACCTCTCAAACTTTCCCGAATCGTTCAAATGCGATAAATAATTGTCAATTGATTCTTTAGGAAAAAAATCTTTTAAATTGCCCGTCATTGCGCTCAAAGGCATTTTAGGCTCGTCGCTTGCGGCCCCAATATATTGCTTGTAAATCCACTCTTTCTTTGATTCCAAAAAATCCTTATAGTTATTTTCCCACTCTTGATTGAGCCCGCTATATTCTAGAGACCAATTTTTCTCCCAAAGTTTTTTTTCTGACAAGATTTTTTCCTCAGAGGCTTCCCATTCTTTTTTTGCGGAAGACAAAATCAAATCGCATTTTTCATTCCAGGAGTTCATTTGCTCTTGCAAGTCTAGAAGCAAGGCGGCAAACTCCTTTCTCTTTGCTTCAACACGATTGATTCCCGAATTTAAAAGAGTTTCTTCTTTTAATTCTTGATAAATGGAAAAAAGCTCCAATTGATAACCTTCAATTTCTGAGCCTAAATTCACAGGCAAGGGCCGCAACATTTTGTTCGCGTAAAACGAAAGCATGTCTTTGTAATAAGCGCCTTTGTCAAAAGAAGGATTTTTTTCTTTTGCGGCAAGGCAAACGCTCAAATCATTTTTCTTAGAATCCAAGCTTTCTTTTAACAACGCGGACATTTTATTTAAAGCGGAAGTCACATCAAAAAATTTTTCGTCCTTTGAAACGCTTTCATATAACTCTTTTAAGGATTTTTGTCCTTGGCTTGAATCAGCCATAGAATAAAAATAATCTTTCAAACTGCCAGACGAATCATTTGCAAAAAGGCTTTTCAACGCATTGTTAAATTTTGTCCAAGTAAGCGGTGAATTGTCTCCATTTTCAGAGCCTGAAACAAGAACATTCAATTTTTCGCTCTCCAAACGAGTTTTCTTTCTTGATTCATTTAAGTCCGTGAATAGTTTTTCAAAATTATTCAAGCCGGAATTCATGTTTTCAATGTTGCCAATTTGAATGACTCTTATATCACGCTCAGCTTCAAAAAGCTTGCTTGCAATTATTTTAAGCGCCGTTCCTATAATCGTAAAAGTTTTTGCAAAAGGCAAGGCCCAAGAACCAACAATAGGAATGCAAGCAATTCCTTTGAAAACCGCGGCTGTTATAAGACTTACATCCGCCCCCATTTGCCAATTGTCAGCCGCCTCACCAACTTCATCAGCAGGCTTGTTCAAAGCCAAAGAACGCAAGGTCCAATTTTTTATGTCGGAAATTCCCAAATCTGGAGAAAAATTTTGATTTGAATACAAAATGCATTTTGCCAAATCCTCCTCTCCCCCTAGAGCCATGACCTTATTAAAAGACTGACAGAGAACATCCATACGGCCATTGCGGTAGCTTTCCGTCAAGTTCACGACATGAACTATGTCAGGCAAATCTCCAATTTTATAATTTTGGTCAATGGATGGATCCTCTCCATAATCAAACCAACGAGCCCTGGAATAAGCGTCGCCAAGACTTTTATACGCCATGGCGGCCAATGATAAATCTATTATTGTGTATGGCTTTGAATCCAAAGAGTCCAAGAACTCAAGCGCGTCGTGTTTTGCCTTGCTTGAAGCATATTCATTTCCATACACATCTGTTTGGACAAAAGTCTGTTCTGTAAAATATTCTTTGAATAAGTTTTCCTTTTCGTTCCCCTTTTGCGCAAAATTATTTTTAAGGCAAAAGGAATAGGAGCCGTCGTCATTTTTTTGAACGGACAGCAAGTCTAAAACGCTTGCGGGAACGCTATAATCATCAACTTTGTCAAAAGCCTCGCAAACAATGGCTTGAACCGCTTTTCTTTCCTCTTCTTGAGCCATAAAAAGCCTGTCCTTCTGAAGGATCAATGCCTTCTCATATTTATAAAGCAAAGACTTAGACTTATAGTATTGCTCGAAAGAATTTTTATAAGATTCCGCTTCGTCAAAGGATTTGTCTTTTTGAATTTTATTCAAGGCGTCAAGTTCATTTTTTATTAAATCTCTTTTCTTTACGGCTTTTTCCAGTTTTTGAAGGGCATTATAATCTTCGCGCAGATACTCGTTTTGCCCGTAAAAATAGATTTCCTGGGCATAAAGATAGTTAAAGCGAGCTTCCTTTAGCTTCTCGTAAAGGCGGCTGGACTCTTCTAAAAATGAATTGTATTTTTGCGCGCTTAAAGAGAAAATATTTATCGCGCTGTCAGGCGAAAGTCCGCTTGAAGCGTCCAAAGACTTTTCGTACTCATTTTTTGCACCTTCAACTTTTTCTTTTTGAAGAACAGTCTGACGTTCCAGTTCCATTCTTTTCGCAGATGGATTTCTTAAGACGTCGATTTTTTCAATAATTTCCAACGGAATCTTTTTCTGGCCCTCAAAAATTTTATTGAAGGTTTCCATATCAAAATCTGCAAAATTTTCCGAAGCTTCGTCTTTTAATGAATAAAAACATTCTTCAAAAAGTTCCGGACGATAAAGAATTTTTTCCACTTTTACGTCAAAAGAATTTCCAAAGATTCCTAGCAAACATTTTTGCAAGTCATCTTCCACGCCTTCATATTTCATTTTACTTTGCAGACTTTCTTTATAAAGGGACAAAAGAGCGCTCTGCCCCTCGTTCAGTCCAAAAGACGCGTCGTCAAGAGCCGCAAGACATTCACTGCCGCTTTTGCCTTCCATATCCCTTAAAAGTTGACACAATGCGGACAGAGCGTTTTTATTGCTTTCATCTAACAAAGCTTTTGAATAATCCTTGTATTCTTGATAAATCGAATCAAAGTCTGCGTTGTTGTCAAAGAAATCATGAATCTCTTTGGCATTCCCATCCAGCAAAAGCAAAGCCGCTCTTTTGTTTTCCAATTGTTTTTCAACCCGCCCCTTAATCAATTTCAACAAATCACGACATTCCGAATCGTTAGAATCAAAGTTTTCTGAATTTAAATATTTTTCATTCAATGTTTCAGTTTCTTCCTTGCATGCAACGAGCAAATCCGGAACAAGAGATTCAAGCAAGTCTTTGTCAAAAACATGGGAGAACAAGACAGTTTCCATTCCTTCTATAATTTCCTCAAGCCTTTTTATTGACAAAGTTTTGGAGCTTTTTTCATTTATCGAAGCCAAACTTTCTTTTTCTTTCATAACGCTTTCATCCAACTCATAGCCGTCCAATCGGGCGCTATCGAAGGAGATTTCGTCAGAGCCATTTTCGATTTTATCCCGGATTGCGCTTGCTGAATCCTCAAAAAGTTTTTTTGAAGGCTCATTCTTTTTTTCACAAAAAGCAAAAAGAAGGTTTATAAAATCTTTTTCCTCAACATTCACCTCAATTATTCTCGCGTTCAAATCGTATAAATCATCCAAAGAAAAAAGATTTTTTTGCAATCCATTAAGTTCATTTTGCAAGAAATCATATTCCCTTTTCGCATCGTCCCATGCAGTCAACAAATCACAGGTTTTTTGTATGGATGAGAAATAGTTTTCACGGGCGATTTCAACTTCACTAGAAGCTTGATTAGCAAGAGAAAATTGCTTTTGATAAAGTTCTTTGGCTTCGTTAAAGGCTGACAATTTTTTTTGAACTTTTTCTTCTGTCATAGCGGCGCTGTCAAGATCGCTGTAAACATTTTTTGAATATTCATAAACAGCGTCTGCGACACGAACTCGCTCTTCCCAAAGCTCCAAAAAAGAAGCCAGTCCTGTTTTCTCCACAGATAAATCTTCGTAAAAATCAAAATCCAAAGAGGCGCCGCCTAAAAGGTCCAAATAATTTCGCGCTTTGTCAGAAAACTTATCAAAGAGTGAAAGCCATTCATAAAGCTCTTGAGGGGCCCGCCATAAAGCCCCACCCAAAGAAACCGAGTTCCAAAAAGCGGCGTTGGCGCTGTCCTCTCCCAACCAGCCCTTATAAGCGTTGATAACAGAACAAGCGCTTTCAATTTCCTGAGCGCTGGAATTTTCTGATATCGACATGACGCTTGAGAATTGATTTTGGGCTAAAATTAAGAATTGCAAAGTATAAGGGAAATTTCCCTGACAAATAAAGGTTCGAATATTAAATTCTGACAAGGCTTTATTTGAAAAATCTTTTAAAGCCGCAACGTAATCTTTTTTCCATTTTTGAATTTCATTTTTTAAATCATTCACAGACACAAAAGCCAAATCGTGTTCACGGCCAAATTCCGAGTCTTCGCTTTTCCAGTAAGAATATAGTCCGTTGTATTTTTGCGTCCATCGCGCGTACCAGTTGTCAACGCCTTTTTGAGCGCTTTGAAGAATCGAACGGCTTTGCTCGTATGCTTGAATCGAAGACAAGGAAAGTTGTTTTTTTTGCTCGTTTTCAAAAGCGACGGACATTTCAAAATCTTTCATAAAGTCAGACATTTCCTCTTCAAGCGAGTCGATTTTTTTTTGCCATTCAAGCTCGCCGCTTTTTATTTGGTCTGAGATTTTTTTAGTCCAAGCCTCTTTTCGCTCTTGGAGGATTTGGCGCGCCTCTTGCCATTTTTGCAAATCTTTTGCATAGAGAGATTCCGCCTGGCTTTCCCATTCTGAGCGCGCCCGCAAAAAATCCTCTTCGGCCTGGTTCCATTTTTCAAGGCCGCTTCTCATTTCTCTTTCAAATTCAAAAAGCCAGTCGTCTTTTTTTTCTGTTGATTTTTGAACGTCATCCGCAAAAACATCTTCCGCTTGCGTTTCCAAGGAATTAAAAAGGCGGGCAATCGCGCCTTCGCATTCGCTTTCAATTTGAGAAGCAAGTTTGTCGGCGACAAAAAAAGCGGCTTGGCTGTCGCTGATTTTTTTCAG
>JAILDQ010000122.1 GCA_024689365.1 Treponema sp.
CGTCGCTTGAATCGTCTTGGCCTTTAGCGCTTGCGGAACTTACGATTACGCTTGCGTCCCTTCCGTCTTGAAGCGGCGCGGCCGTCTCTTCACTTTGACTGTTCGTTTGAGAATGAGCCATTTCTTCCGCTTGCTTTTGAATGCCTTCGTCGTTTGAGCTTTTTATTTTTTCCGCAAGGGAATTGTTTTCGCTTTGCAAAATCTTGGCTTCGCTTTCATCGTCTTTTTCGCCGCCTTCATTTGCAAGTTCGTCCCGCTCGCTTTCCAAAAGCTTTTTGAATTCGTCAACTTCGCTCTGGGGAATTTTCTCTTCCCAAGCGCTAAGGTCTGAATTCGCGGCGGGATTTGAGTCTTCTATTTTTTCTTCAAGGATTGGGCTTTTTTCGCTTTCGTCAGGCGCGGAAGCTTCTTCCGTCTGGGCTTCTTGAATTTCTTGCTTTTGCTCTGAATTTTCGGCTACGCCTTGAGTGCTTTTGCAAGAGAAGAAAAGAGCCATCGTCATTGGCAAAATTAATGAGGCGAGCAAAGTTTTTTTCACGGCGCGGCCTCCGTTATGCTTTTAATCATTTGGTCGTTGGCTTTTGAAAGCTTTTCAAGCGCCTCTTGGTCTGGAGACGAAAGCCAGTCTTTGATTTCTTCCTCGCTCCATTTTTCCTTTGTCTCGCGGCTTACCGCGTAGTCTTGGGGAATCGAAACCCCTTGCGGCAACAGCAATTCTTGGTCCGCTTCAAAAGGCTCGCTGCGAAACGAGGCGCTGGGAACTTCTTTTTTTTGCGGAATCAAAACGATCGCAATGAGCGCCGCGCAAAAAAAGAGCGTCAAAATTGAAGAAATCAAAAGCGCCTTTTGCCTTTGAGAGAAAAAGTCTTGAATCTTTTCGCTTATTTCAGAAAAGTCAATCACTGCTGGCCTTGCTCCGTTTGAGGATTGCTTTTGTCGCGGCGCGGCGGACGAGGCGGAATGACAACTCCTTCCTCGGGCGGAACGTCTTCCTCGACAAAATTATCTTCGCTTTCGTCAAAGTCGTTTTTGATGTTGTCAATGTCTTCGTCAAGGCGAAGGGCGATGATTTTTGAAACGCCCGATTCTTCCATCGTAACGCCAAGCATCGTGCTGGCTCCCATAACGGTTTTTTTGTTGTGGGTGATTACGATGTATTGGCTCACGTTCGCAAAAGCGGTGAGCGCGGTGACAAAGCTTCCTACGTTCTTGTCGTCAAGCGCCGCGTCAATCTCGTCAAGCAAACAGAAGGGGCTGGGGCGGACTTGGTAAGTGGCGAACAAAAGCGCGATGGCGGTCATAGTCTTTTCGCCGCCCGAAAGAAGCGCGATGCTTTCCAACTTTTTTCCCGGCGGCTGCGCCAAGATGTCGATTCCGGTTGTAAGAACGTTTTCGGGATTCTCCAAGCGCAATTCGGCGCGGCCTCCGCCAAACAAGCGGCGGAACATATTGTGAAAATTTCTCTTGATTTTGTTGTAAGTTTCCAAAAAGAGTTCGGAAGACTTTGACTTGATTTCTTCGGCGACGCGCTCCAAGTCCTTGAGGGATTTTAAAGTGTCGTCGTAGTTTGTCTGCTGGCGCTCGTAGCGTTCCTTGACTTCCACAAATTCTTCGGGAGCCATCAAGTTTATTCCGTGGCTCAACTCTTCCAAGTCGCCGCGTTTTTTTGAAAGCTTGTCCTTTAAGTCCAAGGGCTGGGCGGTGATGGTGTACATTCTCTCTTCGTATTCCATCAAGTCGCGCGAGTATTGGTCGAGGAAGTTTTGCTTTACGTTCTTGATTTCGGTTTCTGTTTGAAGCACGGAGCCCTTGAGCTGCTCGTATTGAGTCTGGCACTTGGTGAGCGTTTCCTGCTTTTTGTTCAAGTCGTTTGTTTTTCCCGAAACCTTGTTGTTAAAGTCCTTGATTTCTTCGTCGAGTTTTTTCAAGCGGTCGGCGGTTTTCAATCCGCGCTCGTCAATTTCCACAAGCTCTTCTTCAACTGTTTGAATCTGCTCGTCCAAGTCTTCCTTGCGCTTTTGTTCGGCGTAAAGCTCGTCTTCGTTTTGGCGCAAGTTGTTTTCTTCCGTTGTGAGCGTTCTTCTGAGCATTGACATTTGGTTTTGCGCGCTCGAGATTTGCTCTTTCATCTTCGCTTCGTTTACCTGAAGGTTTGCGAGCGTTTCCCTGTATTCGGAAATTTTTTCGTTCAAGGAGTCGTTTTCTTTTTTGAGCTCGTCGATGCGCTTGTTCAATTCGCTGACTTGCGCCAAGTTCTCCTGAATCTTTTGGTCGACTCCGCGCTTCTTTGTGATGATTCCTTCCGGGCTCAAGAATTCGCTGATGAACTGGGGCGAGGCCTTTATGTAAGCCTCAAGGGACGCTTGCAGCTTTTGAAGCATTTCAAGCGCGTCTCCAAAAGCGGCCGCCGATTCGCCAGCGATTTTAGCGCCGTCGGAAGTCGCGCCCGTTTTTACCGCGTCGTCAAAAATGTTTTTTCGGCCCTGCACAAAAATCTTTAGTTTTTCCAAGGTCTCGTCAAGCTCTTGCTTTGCGATGCTTGCTCCGCTTTGAGAGTAGCCGGCCGCCTTCAACTTTGCGTCAAGTTCAGTCACGATGTCTTCCGTGATTGAAGCGAGTTCCTTTTGCAAATTCGCGCGGGCCAAGTCAAGGTCTTCTATCAATTCCTGCTTTTCGCTTGCCGCCGCGTCGTTGTCGTTGATTCTCTTTGAGGCGTTTGTGATGTTTTGGCCAAAAGAATCGATGTTGCTCTTTATGTCTTCAAGCTGCTTTTCTTTTTCGTGAACGGCGCTGCCGGCTTCGTCAAGCTCTTCGTTGATGTTGTCGATTCGCTCTTGAATCGATTTTTTGTGGTTTTCAATTTGCGCGATTTTTTCGTTGATTTCCGTTTGGCGCGAATTGAACTGCTTTTGAAGCTCAAGCTTTCCGCTTTTTTCCGCCTGAATCCTAATCAATTCCTGCGTGCCTTCCGCGACTTGGTCTTGAAGGCTTTTGATTTTGTCGGTGTTTTCCGTAAGCGCGTCGTTAATCGCGTCGATTTCCGCTCGGATGTCGTCGCGCTTTTTTTCTATTTCTTTGATTGAACTTTCGTTTCGGCTTTGGCGCTCTACAAATCCTTTCAACTTTAAAAGCTGAAGGTCAAGCTGCAATTGAAAGACTTCCTCTTTTACGGCGCGGTATTTTTTTGTTTTTTCAGACTGAACTTTCAGCGTGTCGTAATTGCGCTTTATTTCGGCCAAGGCGACTTCGATTTGAGTCAAGTTGGTTCGTGTTTTTTCCAACTCGCGCTCGGCTTCCGCGCATTCAGCCTTTGAGCGGCTGATTCCGGCGGCCTCTTCAAAAAGGTAGCGGCGGTCTTCGGGCTTGCTCGAAAGAATTTGGTCGATTTTTCCCTGTTCCATTACGGAGTAGGCGGCCTTTCCGACGCCGGTGTCCATAAAGAGCTTTCTGATTTCCGTAGGGCCAACTTGTTCGTTGTTGATGAAGTATTGGCTTTCTCCAGAACGGAAGAGGCGGCGCTTGATCGCGATTTCAGAATCGGGGCGGGGCAGCAATGAATTTTCATTCATGATTGTGAGCGTGACTTCCGCCAAGTTGAGGGCTGGCCGAGTTTCGGTTCCGTTGAAAATAACGCCTTCCATTGTGGCCGCGCGGAGATTCTTTGACTTGTTCTCGGCGAGAACCCATTTCATCGCGTCAACTACATTGCTCTTTCCGCAACCGTTTGGTCCCAAGAGCGCTGTGATTCCGTCCGCAAAGTCGATGTGAGTGCGGTCGGCGAAAGACTTAAATCCGAATATGTCTAGACTTTTTAAAAACACGTTAAAGCCACCCTCTGAAAATTCATTGCATTATACCAAAAATCACGCGTTTGTTCAATAGAAACGGCGCTTTCAGGCTTCGCCTCCGATTCGCGCGGAAGGAAGGAGCCTTTATTTTTCCTCTTGCGTTTGGTCGGCGGCAAAAACTTTTCCCTTGAAAAGGGCTTTTGGCCGGATTATGATTTTCAGCTTTTTTTCCATAGCGGAAAGCTTGCGCAATTCCCATTCGTCGCCGATCACAATGTTCACGCCGAATTTGCCCGCTCGGGCAGTGCGGCCGGCGCGGTGGACAAAAAAGTCTTCGTCGCTTGGCAAGTCGCATTGAATCACGTACTCGATGTCTGGAATGTCAAGGCCGCGGCTCGAAAGGTCGCTTGTAATCAAAACGGGCGTCTTTCCGTTCTTGAAATGGGCCAAAATCGACTGGCGCTCTTGGTTCTTTATTTTTGTCGTAAGGGCCGCGCAGTTTATTTTTTTGTATTTGAGTTTTTGGCAAATGTTTTCAACTTGGTCGGCTCGGCTCGTGAAAACAAGGGTCTTTTTTTCGCCAAGAGCCCTCAAAAGGGAGCGGACAAGGTCGATTTTGTCCCTTCTTTCGGCAAAAAAGGCCCAATGCTCGATTTTTTCCCGCAAAACGTCTTCCAAAGGCAAAAGAATCGTCTTAAATTCCGCGGAAGGGCTCAATTCCAAGCCGTTTTGGCCTTCAAAGACCGTTTTCTTTCTTGAATTTGAGGCTTCAAAAAGGAAATTTTCAGTTTTTTTGGTGATTGTAGCGCTGCAAGCGATAATTTGCGTCTTTTGGTCAAAAAGGGAGACGAATTCTTGGCTTTCAAGCGCGATTTCCTTTGAGGCAAGGCGGTCGGCCTCGTCAAAGACCAAGGCGGCGGCGTTTTCTATTTTGAGTTTCTTTAGACGGCAAAGCTCTAGCAAGCGGCTTACGGTTCCAATGACAATGGCCGGCTTTTCCTTTAGGGAGTCGATTTGCCTTTTTAGGGGAACGCCTCCGATGAAAAGGCCGCATTTTAGGCTTGTCACGCTAGCCGCCGCCTGTTTTAGTTGGGAAGCCAGTTCAAAGGTGGGAGAAACGACAATGAGCTTTACCGCCTTTGTCGGGTTTTCTTGGCTTTGAATCTTTTGCAGGATTGGAAGCATGAACGCGAAAGTTTTTCCGCTTCCAGTCGCGGACTGAAATATTATGTTTTTTCCGCCCAAAATTTCAGGAATAACCTGCTTTTGAACCGGCGTAGGCTCTGTGATTCCAATTTCCGCCAATTTTTGGACCAATCCGTCTTCAATTCCCAATTCTTTAAAGTCGCTCATAAAATTAGTATAGCAAAATTCAAGAATATGCGCTAGGATATAAGGCATGAAAATCGCAATCGACACCTTTGCCTGCGACAGCGGAAAAAGCGGCTTTGGCTCATATCTTTTTAGTTTGACCGAAAGCCTTCCTGCGGGCGAGGGGATGGAATACATGCTCTTTGGAGCGCCCTTGGACCGTTACACATATTCAAATGAAATTCCTTTTAAAGAGGTTCGTTGCGGCGACTCGATGAACGCAAAAAGATTTTGGCACAATTTTTCTTCAAGGGCTTTCTTTAAGAAAAACAATGTGGACGCCGTTTTGTATCCGGCCGCCGCGCGCCTTTTGCCGGGGCATTTTCCAATTCCTGGAGCGGCGGTTTTGCACGATTCCTTGAGCATGATTTTGGCAAAGGCGAAATTCGCCCACCGCCTTACTTTGCGAGGCTTTGAGCGGGTTCAAAAAATAATCGTTCCCACAAATTTCATCAAAAACGATTTGCTCGGCCTTGGCTTTGACGGAAAAAAGATTTGCGTTGTCCGTCACGGAATCGACCACAACGTTTTTTACCAACGGCCCCTTGAGGACCAAACTATGGTCAGCGTAAAGCCTTTTGCCATAAAACGGCCTTACATAATTTATCCTTCAAGCGTGACCGGCGAAGGAAAAAAACACATCGAGCTCATAAGGGCTTTTGAAATTTTCAAGAAGAGGACTGGCGCTCCCCACCGTTTGGTTTTCGCCGGCTCGGAAGGCGCTTGGGCGGAGCAAGTCCACAAGGCCGCCTTTGACTCGTCTTTTGCCTCTGACATTTTCTTGACAGGCTTTTTTCCGCGAGAAGGCTTTTCATTGCTTTGTTCCGGGGCGGACGCCTGCGTTTTTCCTTCCGTGCAAGAAGGAGTCGGAATGCCGATTGTCGAGGCGATGGCTTCGGGCGTTCCAGTCGCGGCGGCCAATGCCGGAGCCCTGCCTGAGATTTCCGCCGGAAAGGCCGTCTTGTTCGACAGCGACAATTTGGAAGAAATGGCCGACGCAATTGAAACCGTCGCGACAAACGACAAGGCGCGAAAAAAGATGATTGTTGAAGGCCTTGCCTGGAGCAAAAAATTCAACTGGAAGGACACGGCTCAAAAGACCGTTAAGATTTTGCAAGAGCTTGTGTAGACAATTCCTTGACTTTAAAAAGAAAAGGCCTCCCTTTTGGGGAGGCTTTTATTGTTGCGCGCATTCTGTTTTATTGAGGCGCGAAAATTTTGTTCGCGCCTCAAAAAGACTATGTCAAGGCTTTAAGCGTCGCGCGCCTTGACTTAGTCTTATGCGGTTTGCTTTACCACAAGGCTTTCTGGCTTTGGAATCTTTTTGTTTTCCACAAAATCCTTTGTGATTTCAAGAGCCTTTTTGCCTGGAACGCTCGGAAGCTCGTACATCAAGTCAAGGAGCATTTTTTCAACGATGGCCCTCAAGCCTCGCGCTCCCGTTTTTTGCTTTATCGCTGTGTCGGCGATTGCTTCAATAGCCTCGTCGGTGAACTTAAGCTCAACGTCGTCAACCGCGAACGAAGCCGTGAACTGCTTTGTAATCGCGTTCTTTGGCTGGGTCAAGATGGCGACCAAGTCTTCTTTTGTCAAAGCCTTGAGGGCGACTGTAATCGGCATTCGTCCAATCAATTCCGGAATCAAGCCGAATTTCACCAAGTCGTCCGGAGTCGCCTTGTTCAAAAGCTCCATTCGCTCTTCGTCGGTCATTGTGGCCACGTTTGAGCCAAAGCCCAAAGAATGCTCGGCGGTTCTTTGCTCTATGATTTTGTCGAGGCCCACAAAGGCGCCTCCCAAGATGAACAAAATGTTTGTCGTGTCAATCTCAAGCATTTCCTGGTTGGGATGCTTTCTTCCGCCCTGAGGTGGAACGGAGGCTTTTGTTCCTTCGATTATTTTAAGGAGCGCCTGCTGAACGCCTTCGCCCGAAACGTCTCGGGTGATTGAAGTGTTTTCGCTTTTGCGCGCGATTTTGTCGATTTCGTCAATGAAGATGATTCCTCGTTCCGCGGCGGCGATGTTTCCGTCAGCGGCGTTGATCAACTTTAAAAGCACGTTTTCAACGTCTTCGCCAACGTAGCCGGCTTCCGTCAAGGTTGTGGCGTCGGCGATTGCAAAGGGAACCTTCAGGCGCTGGGCCAAGGTTCTGGCCAACAAGGTTTTTCCCGAGCCTGTCGGTCCGATCAAAAGAATGTTTGACTTTTCAATCTTTACGTCATCGGCCTGGGCCTTTCCCATCAAGGACATGCGCTTGTAATGGTTGTAAACGGCGACGCTCAAGGCCTTCTTTGCGTAATCCTGGCCAACTACATATTGGTCAAGGTACTCCTTGAATTCCTTGGGACTGGGAACTTGGTTCATTTCGATTTGGTCAACGCCGTTGTCCTCTTCCGCCAAGATTCTGGCGCAAAGCTCGGCGCATTCCCGGCAAATGAAAATTTCGCCGATTCTGCTGGCGGCCAATTTTCTGTCCGCGTCGGCCGGCTTTCCGCAAAAGGCGCAAAAATTATTGTTTGAACTGCGGAACAAGCTCATTTTCTTGCCTCCATAACTTGGTCGATGATGCCGTATTTAAGGGCGTCTTGCGCCGACATGAAGAAGTCGCGCTCGATGTCTTTGGCGATTGTCTTTTCTGTTTGGCCTGTCGCCTGCGCCAAGTACTTGATTGAAAGGTCCTTCAATCTTATGATTTCCTTAGCCTGAATCGCGATGTCGCTTTCCTGGCCGCCAACGCCTCCGCGCGGCTGGTGAATCATTACTCGGCAAGAGGGAAGGCCGATTCGCTTTCCCTTTGTTCCGCCGGCGAGCAAAATGGCCGCCATGCTGGCCGCTTGTCCCAAGCAAATTGTTTGAATCGGGCAGCGAACGTATTGCATTGTGTCGTAGATGGCCAAGCCTGCTGTGACAGATCCGCCGGGCGAGTTGATGTACATGTTGATGTCTTTGTCAGGATTTTCAGATTCCAAAAAGAGAAGCTGAGCCACAACCAAATCCGCCGTGGCGTCGTTGATTTCTCCGTCAACAAAAACGATTCGATCCTTTAAAAGGCGCGAAAAGATATCGTAAGAGCGTTCCCCGTTTCCTGTTCTTTCAATTACATAGGGGACCAAAGAATTCATTTGTTCGTTCATAGTTATAATATAGTGAATATTCCTCCAATCGTCTAGGGTTTGCAAAAAAAAGGCGGCAAAAAGCACAAAGCCCCTTGCCGCGCCTTCTTTTGATTACAAGCGTTCAGACTTAGTTCTGCTTGAACAAGTCGGCGAATTCGATTTTGTCGCCCTTTGAAACCTTGACTTCCTTGTAAAGAACGTCGTAAAGCTTTTGCTCCTTGACGTCGTCAATCAAGTATTCCTTTGAGCGGGGGTCTTCGTAATGCTTCTTTACTTCTTCAACCGAAGCGTTGCTCTGGTCCGCGATTTCCTTGTACTTGGCCTCGATTTCCTCGGGAGTTACGGAAATGTTTCTTTCGCGGATGAGCTCGTCAACGATGATGCGGCTCTTGAGCATTTTTTCTGAATCGCCTGTCCACTGTGAAAGCATGGCTTCCTTTGTCTGGCCTGAGGCGGCGATCATTTTTTCAAGCTGCTCGGGGCTTGTCTGGAATTGCTTTGCCATCATTTCCCAGCGGGCGTTGATTTCTGTGTCGAGCATGCTCTGAGGAAGCTCAAAGGGATTCTTTTCGATGAGCTGAGTGAGCAAGTCGTTGTTTTTCATTTCGCGAACGCGGCGGTCGGCGGCGCTCTTCATGTTGATTTCAAGGTCTTTCTTGAGGTCGTCCAAAGTCTTGAACTTTTCGCTTACGTCCTGGGCCAAATCGTCGTCAAGGGCTGGAAGCTTCTTGATTTTTACGGCTTTGAGAGTGGCGCGGCCTTTCTTGTCCTTCTTGCCAACTTCTTTTGTGTCGCCTTTTTTCATTCCGATTACGTCGTCAGAAATTCCGTAAGCGTCGTCGTCTCCGATTGTGAAAACGTATCCGTCGCGCTTTGTTCCGGCAACTTCGTTTGAATCTTTGTCCAACTCAACGTAGTCAACTGTAACGATGTCGCCTTTTTGTGCCGGGTCGTCGTCGGCGCGGTCTTCGATTGTGGCGTTGCGCTCTTGAATCGCCTTGAGCTCGCTTTCAAGCTCTTTGTCGCCGACATTCACCTGCGGCTCTTTTACGTTGATTCCGCTGAAGTTCTTTACCTGAACTTTTGGGAAAACGTCGTAAACAACTGTGTATGTCAAGTCCTTGTCCAAGTCCAATGAAGGAGTTCCTTCCAAGCGGGGCTGTGAATAGGGAAGGGGACGATTGTCTTTTTCAGCGTCGTCCTGGAAGATTTCGTTCAATGAAGAATCAATGATTTCTCCCAAAGCGTCGGCCTTGAGGGCTTCGCCGTATTTTTTCTCCAAAACATTTGCCGGAACGTGTCCCTTGCGGAAGCCGGGAATCTGAATTTCTTTGGCGATTTTAGCCAAGGCGTCCTTGTATGACTTTGCCACGTCGTCTTTTCCGATTGTGACTGTAAGCTTTACTGACGATTTTTCCTGCGGAGTGAATTCCTTCTTTAACTGCATTTTGTTTCCTCACTAAAAGAAAATTATGAAAAAAAAGCGGTCGGGAAAAAACTTCCGGACCGCCAAATTTAAGAGCGGAAAACGGGAGTTGGACCCGCGACATCCACCTTGGCAAGGTGGCGCTCTACCACTGAGCTATTTCCGCAAATTATTTTGCCAGGGCTTTCACCGCGGCGGTTTTTTTTAACGCGCTGATTGGGCGCGGCCTTTTTAAGGCTTAGAGCGGAAAACGGGAGTTGGACCCGCGACATCCACCTTGGCAAGGTGGCGCTCTACCACTGAGCTATTTCCGCATATGCGAGAGGAGGGACTTGAACCCTCACGCCTAGGGCACTAGATCCTAAGTCTAGCGTGTCTGCCATTTCACCACTCTCGCAGACACTATTATCACCGCAAGGCGATGTCTGTGTATATTATAGGAAATTGAAAATTTTGTCAATAGTTCAGCGAAAAAAATGAACTATTGAGTAAAAAAAA
>JAILDQ010000135.1 GCA_024689365.1 Treponema sp.
TCGTTTGTGTACAAAATCCAACGGCGCAAGTCCGCGTTTCCTTCAGGAACGTAAAGGCCTCCGTCCGCCGGCATGCAATCCATAATGGCTTGCAAAAAACTGCTGTTTAAATTTTTGTCTCTCGTGCTTGTAAAACGCATAGGGAATATTGTAGCATAAATTGCGGCGTGTGGCAATTGCGCCTTTTTGTCATTATGCCGCGCGCGTGGGAATAAAGGAAAATAACTTGACTTTTTGATGATAATCATTTATATTTATTCTTAACAGAACCTGCCAAGGCTAGTGGGCTTGCCCAATCCTCAAATCGGCGGGTCGTTTTTTTTATGCAAAAAATTCCGTTCAACAAACCGGCATTGTCAATTTCCCAGCAAATCGCGCAGCTTGAATCGCGTGGCATGATTATCGCGGACAAGGCGCTTGCGGAAAAAGCCCTTCGCAATTTGAACTATTATCGTTTGAGCGGCTATTGGATGCATTTTGAGGACTGCCGCGATCCGCATCATTTTAAACCGGGAACCGCATTTGAGGAAGTCCTTTCTCTTTATGAGTTTGAAAAATCGCTGCGCCAATTGTGCTTTGAAGGCATAAGCCGCCTTGAGGTCTCGTTTAGAACGCAATGGGCGCATCAAATGGGAATGAAATACGGCTCGCACTCTTATTTGCAGCCTGAGTATTGCAATGATTTTTCCGACTGGTTGGACAACATGAAGAAGATTCAGTCGGAATTTGGACGCTCAAAAGAACCGTTCATAAATCATTACAAGACAAAATACGCCGAAAGCTTTCCGCCGGTTTGGGTTGTTTGCGAAATACTTTCGTTTGGAACGCTTTCATGCTGGTATATGAATCTTGCAAACGTTCAGTCTAAAAATCCAAATTGTCCTGGAAGCGCAAAAGATGAGATGGCGAATTTTTACGGAGCGGATTCTTCCGTTCTTGAATCGTGGATGCACAGCCTTTCTGTATTGAGAAACCATTGCGCCCATCAGTCGCGCGTGATATTGAAGGCTCTGCCCATTCAGCCCATGCGCCCAAAATCCGCAAAGGTTTCCATTTCTTCTTTGTGGCAAAGCAATTCAAGCTTGCACAATCTTATTTTGATTCTTGTTTATTTGAACGATAGGATTGAGCCTCATTCCATGTGGCGGACGGAACTGTTGGAATTTTTGTCAAATAATTCCCAAAAGGCTGTTGAATTTTTGGGCTTTCCAACTGGCTGGCAAAGCAAATTGTACTGGAAAGTATAAATTTTTATTTATTATTGAACTGCTTTTCCAAGCATGAAACAAAAAAGGCGGCCTTCCCAAAAGGAACGACCGCCTTTTCTATTGCTTCAAACTTTGTCATTCATAGGGAACGAGCGTCACCTCGCCGCCGACGATTTCCCAGAAGGCCAGCAAGGCTGTCGAGCTTGAAGTGTCCTCGACGGTCTGTCCGCCGACGGTGGAGGAGCTTTTTTCGAGCGTCCACTTCATCTCGGAGGCGGTGCCGGAGACCGCGAACTTGTCGGAGACTGATATGCTGCTGGCTGTGTAGCCGACCGTCACCGACGAGCCGCTTTGGGCGAAAGTTCTGTCTGTGTAAAGGTTGTAGAGGCTTCCGTTCTTGTAGAAGTCGAACGATCCGTCACTCTTGATTTGGATGTAGCGGCCGTTCTGTGTGTCGCCTTGTTTTTTCCACTTGCCTTGGAGGGAGAACGAGACGGAGCCAGAGCCGCCGCCAGACGGGGAGCTTTCTTCATGCTTTCTGAATTCAAACCAGACCCGCTCGCCGTCCGAGCTGAAATAAAAGCCCCACAACTCGTTGTAGTGGCCCCTTTCCAAATGCAAGTAATCAGAGCCGCTCTTGAAAAAAAGGTCATCGGACTTAGGCCTATATCCGAACCAATCGGACTCGCGCATTCTTTTTGCGTCGCTGGAATCCACCTCGGAAAAAGCGATGAATTCCGGCAGCCTGTATTCTGCTGCAGAGCCAGGGTTTCCTTTCGGCTGGTAGGTTAGCGTGGCCGACCTGTTTGAAACGGTGAGCCGTAATGGATTGTTCATTTCATCGCTATGCACACTGAGATAATCGCCGCAAAACTCAAATTCTCCGAATTTCCTTGTTCCAGAATCGAAGGACACCCTGTTTTGCCCGTAAAAGTCCCACACGCCATCCATCTTGCCGTATTTTTTCCCAGCCGTCTCGCGCGGCGTTTGGCCGGCCGCGGCCTGCGCTAGAAGAAGCGCGGAAGAATCGTCGGAAGAATTTTGGCAGCCGAAGGCGACTGCCAAAAACGCCAGTGAAGCCGCGCCAATAAGCGCGAAAAACGCTCTTCTCATGAGAGCCTCCTTGTATTTTTTGATTATTATAAATCGCTAAATCGGCATTGTCATTAAAGTTGCGCTTTAATTTGGAAATGTCGCAATTTAGTCAAATATTACAATACTTTAGTATTTAGTTTGTGTCAAGATAATCAATACAATAGTATCAATTTTCTTGACAGGCGGACTATTTTGTTAAACGAGCGCATAAAAGGGCTTAGAAAGGAGCGGGGCTTGAGCCAAGTTGATTTGGCTCAAAAATTGGGCGTTTCCAAACAGAGCGTTTCAAACTGGGAAAACGACAACATTCTGCCGTCAATAGAAATGCTTGTCAAAATCTCCCGCTTTTTTTCTGTAAGCGCAGATTATCTTTTGGGCGAAGACTCCCGCAAATTTTTGGAAATCACCGGCCTAAAGGAAAAATACATTCCTCACATTCAGCAAATAATCGACGACTTGCGCGTCATGAAAAAATAGCGTTTTTTTTCCATTTTTGCGCTATTGCCAGTGCGTCAGTTATACTTCCACTAGCAAAAATACATAAAATGCGCTATAATTAAATCATGAAGTATCCATTTTTGACGCTTGACGACGACACGGAGATTGTTCATTCGGAAATGTTGCCGGATGGAAAAGTCGAAGTTTATGTCGAAAAGCCTGATGAAAAAGATTGCTTTCATAACGCCTCATGTTTTCTTCCCGGGTATGAATGGAAGAATGTAAACGGTTTTTCAGAACAAGAAATTTCGCATTATCAAGAGATAATAGAGTCTACGGCTCATTTAATTTTGGATTTTGCAAAAACTGGAGGCTTTGACAATGCCTCAGGTTTTTAAGATTGGTTCGTATTGGGTTTATTTTTGCTCTGATGAGAACGAGCCGCTGGAGCCGATTCATGTTCATGTTTCGCAAGGCCGGCCTGTAAAAAACGCAACGAAGATTTGGATAACAAAGCATGGAAAATGTTATCTATGCCATAATTCCTCCAATATCCCTGAACACATACTGAACAATATTATAAGGGTGTTGGAAGCCCGAAGTTCTGAAATCATAGAAAAATGGAAGAACTTCTTTGGAAAAATAGATTATTATTGCTAATTCAACCGCCGGGCAAAAGCGCGCCTCTGCTTGAAAATTCCCCAAAAATGCGCCATACTTCTTTATTGATGAAATATCTCAAAAAAGATTCCGCGTGGGAAAAAGAGCTTCTCGCGCGCTTTATAGATTACGCAAAAACTTTTTCAACTTCTTCAAGCGCGGCCGCCGACAAGGGCGTCCAGCCTTCAACGGAATGTCAGCGCGCCTTTGCCGAAAAAATCGCCGCGGAGCTTTTAGCGCTGGGCTTTGAAGGCGTTCAAGTTACAAAGTACGCTTACGTCTACGCTTATATTTCAGAGAACAAATGCGAAAAAGGCGCGAAAGGCTTTTGCTTGCTTTCTCACTTGGACACTGTTGAAGAATGCAGCGGAAAAAACGTAAAGCCGCAAGTTAAAAAGAATTCCGACGGAGAGACAATCATCGCCAGCGACGGAACGACGCTTTTGGGCGGGGACGACAAGGCCGGCCTTGCGGCGATTGTTACGGCCCTTCATTATTTGATAAAGAACAAAAAAATTCCGCATCCAAAAATCGAGCTTTGCTTTTCGCCCGACGAAGAGACTGGCCACGGAATGGACCATGTTCCGCTGGACTTGATAAAGTCTAAATACGCCTACACAGTTGACGGCGGCCATATCGGCGAGCTTGAATGTGAATGTTTCAACGCCTATAAAAGCGAAATTTTTTTTACAGGAAAGGCCGCTCATACAGGCGACGCTCGTTCCGCAAAAATGGTGAACGCAATCAGCGCCGCTTCCTTATTTGTTCAGTCATTGCCACGAGCGGAAGCGCCGGAAACCACCGACCAA
>JAILDQ010000147.1 GCA_024689365.1 Treponema sp.
TCAAGCTTTTGAATCTTTATGTCGAACAAGGTTAGTGAATGTCTCCGTTCACGGTGAATTCCGTTGTGATCGCCTTTCCGCCAACCGTCAAGTTGACGCCGCCGATTTGAACGCTCTTGTTAACGGTCTTTATTTCTACCGCGCAGAAAGTGTCAATGTCGATTACGTCAGGCTTTTTAAATGCCGGGTCGGCGCCTTCCAAAATAACAGGGTCGCCAGGCTTTGCCCAAGGCGCGGTCAAAACTTCAACGCAATCCTTTCCGTCGGCGTCCTTGTAATCGGCGGCCAAAAGCATTCCGTGGCTTTCAATTCCGCGCATTTTTCGGGGAGCCAAGTTGGCGGCAAGAATAATGTTCTTTCCGAGCAAATCTTCCGGCTTGAGGTACATTCTAAGTCCTGACTGAACGATGCGCTCTTTTCCGCTTCCGTCGTCCATTGTCTCAACGTAAAGTTTGTCGCCTTCAGGATTGTTCTCAACCTTAAGGATTTTTGCGACCTTAAGCTCAATGTTCTTGTTAAAGTGAGCGGGCTGTTCCGCGGCCGGCAAAGGAGCGGGCTCTTCTTTTGGAGCCTTCTTTTTGCCCTGCTCTTTTTTGGCGTCGCCTTCTTTTCTTTCCTTTTGGCTTCCGGAGAATTTCTCGCGGAAATTTTCCATTGTCTTTTTGTCCATCGGCGTGAAGTAAACTTCGGTGGCGCCAAGAGTGTCCAAGCCCTCAAGCTTTCCAAGGTCTGACCAATCCAAGCCTTCCAAAGTTTTTTGTCCGATGCGGCTTTCCTTGATTGTCTTTCCAAAGTAGCCCATGACTTTTTGAGTGTACTGGGGCATAAAGCTGTGGGCCATAATCATCAAGTCTTTGATTACATAGCAAAGGTTGTAGATGAGCTTTTCGGCCTTGGCAGGGTCTTCGTTTCTGGCCTTCCACGGCTCGGCGGCCTGGAAAGCCTTGTTGCAAATGTCAGAAATCTCGAACATTTGGCGGAAGGCGTCCTTGAGGTTCGCCCATTCCATATTCTCGGTGATTTTGGCTTCCAAGTCTTTTACTTTCGCCCACAATTCTTCGTCAACCGGCGCGTTTGGAATTTTTGACCCGTAATACTTGTTCACAAAAAGCAATGTGCGGTTAACCAAGTTGCCCAAGTTTCCTACCAATTCTGAATTGATTTTTTCCTGGAAGTCCTTCCAAGTGAACTGGAAGTCTTGCTTTTCCGGGCGGTTGTAGAAAATGTAAAAGCGCCAGGCATCGGCAGGAATTCCGGTTTCAATCGCGTCAGTTCCGAAAACGCCTACGCCGCGGCTCTTTGAGAATTTTCCGTCCTCATAGTTGAGGTATTCCGTTGAGCTCATGTGATAAAGCTTTGTCCAATCGCGGCCGCTTCCCAAAAGGGTTGACGGGAAAATTACAGTATGGAAGGGAATGTTGTCCTTTCCGATGAACTGGAAAAGCTCCACGTCATTTTCTTTTGGCTGCCACCAAGACTGCCAGTCAAAAGAATCTTTTCCGGCCGCCTTAAGTTCATTGGCCAATTGCTGGGTAATTGAAATGTAGCCGATCGGGGCGTTGAACCAAACGTAGAAAACTTTGTTTTCGTAGCCCTCGCGCGGAACCGGAATGCCCCACTTCAAGTCGCGGGTAATCGCGCGCTCGTTGAGGCCGTCGCGAATCCAAGCCTTTGTGATGTTGATGGCGTTGTCGCTCCACTTTCCTTCCACGGAAGTTTTTTCCATCCAAGCGTTCAACTTGTCGCTGATGGCGGGAAGATTTATGTAAAGGTGCTTTGTTTCTTTGGCTTCAGGAGTCGAGCCGCAAACAGAGCACTTTGGCTCTTTCAATTCTGTCGGGTCAAGCAAGGAACCGCAGTCGTCGCATTGGTCGCCGCGAGCCTTGTCGCTTCCGCACTTTGGGCAAACGCCGTGAACGTATCGGTCGGCCAAAAAGCGCTGGCATTTGGGACAATAAAGCTGGGTGTTTGTTTTTTCGGTGATGTAGCCGTTCTTTTCCAAATCCTTGTAAAGCTCTTGCGTTCTCTCTGTGCATTCTGGATTGGAAGTGCGGCCAAAAATATCAAAGTCGATGTGGAACCAATCGTAGATTTTTGTGTGCTCTTTAAAATAGTAGTCGCAAAGCTCGCGGGGAGTCTTTTTTTCTTCCAAAGCTTTGGTTTCTGTGGCGGTTCCGTACTCGTCGGTTCCGCAAACATAAAGGGTGTCGTATCCCCTGCTTCTGCAAAAACGGGCGTACACGTCCGCGCTGAGCATTTGAATTAAGTTTCCTAAGTGTGGAATATTGTTTACATACGGCAAGGCCGAGGTGACAAGTCTGCGTTTCATCTTTTTCCCCAAATTGTTTTAAGTTAAAAAATTATAATGAATTTGAGGATAAAGTTCAAGACGCTCGGAAAAAGGACAAAAGGCTTTTATTGCTTTCCGAACATAAGCTCCCAGTAAAGGCGCTCATACTGTTCTTTCGCGACGCTTTTCCAAGTGTAGTTAAGGCGCAGCTGCTTGTAGGCTTGTCGAATTATTTTGTCATAGCACTTTGCGTTCTTAAGCTTCTTTTGGGCCAATTCGAGCATAAGGGCCGCCAAGCGCTCGGGAGTGTTGGGCTCGTACAAAAAGCCGCTTTTTCCGTTGACGATTTTCTTAAGGCCTCCGGTCGCGTGCGCCACAGGAATCGTTCCGTAAATTTGCGCGATGAAATCTTCCGTTCCGCAAGGCTCAAAATCGCTTGGCAAAAGCGCGAAGTCTGCCGCCGCCGTGAACATACGGCTCATGGCTTTTTCATAACCGTAATAGAAAACAACCTTGCCCCTAGACTCGTTTGCAAAGGAAGCGCACATGTCGCGCAAAGCCTCTTCGCCCTGCCCGTTTATCACAAGCCTGGCTTCCGGAACTTTCTTCAACAAATCGCGCGCCGCTTCAAGCAAAACAAGAATTCCTTTTTGGCGGACAAGGCGGCCGTGGTAGGCAAAAAAGACTCTTCCGTCAGAATCCAAATAACCGCTCTTTGGCATTCCCACAATTTCGGGAGCGTCCTTGGCGGCGATTTTTTCCAAGAAATATTTTCGGCACTGGTACTTTCCGGCCAAGTCGTTGTTTTCAGGATCAAAAGCAAAGGGAAGCCGCGACGCGTCGGTGTTCATCGGCTCGTAACGGGGCAAGTCAATTCCGTTTGTAATTCCGACAATCGGAATCTTTCGTTCTGCGAATATTTTGCTAAGGCCGTCTGTGTTTTGGTTCGCGGGGTCCAAAAGCTCCTTCGCGTAATCGGGCGAAACTGTTGAAAGGGTTGCGAAATGGCTTGCAAGCAAATAAGGCTCAACCTTTTCGCCGTTTTTTGAAACTTCCAAAACTTCCGTCTTTAGGCCGGTGTAGAATTGCGCCTCGCCGACATCCTTGAACTCATGGTGGTAATAAGGGCCGGCGTTGTGAATTGAAACGACAAATTTTGTCTTTTCAAAAGAATTTTTCTTGTAGCCGTTTATTATGGCCGGCAAAGCGGCCGCGCAAGCGTCGTGGCAATGAATGATTTGCGGAGAGTCGTTTTTGGAGCAATACTCTTCTCCATAGGCGAGAATGGCTTTTTCAAAGACCGTGTTCATCAAATGCTGGTCCGCGTAGCCTTCGCCGATTTTGCAGTTAGGATAATTTTCCAAGTCCGCCGCGCAATAAGTGTAGACATTTTGCTTGGCCCAAAAGCATTGGGCGCCGACCAAAATTATTTTGACTCCGTTTAAAAAGCCGCTTGAATAAGAAATCAAGTATCTCTCGCCGGCGGATTGAACAGCGGCGGAATATTCGTTTTGCCTAAAAGTTCCAAGGCTTTGAGGATTCACAAAACCGTAAAAGGGCAAAAAGCAAACAACATTATGGCCAAGCTTTACCAAGGCTTCCGAAAGGGAACAAACAACATTCTTAACGCCGCCGGCTTCGGCGATTCCCGAATATTCTCGGGCAACCATCCAAATGTTCATTTTGAAAAATCCGGGCGCAAAACTTCGGCGCCGTCCAAGAAAACATGTTCAGGCTTTTTTTCCATGTAAGCCGTAAGCATTATCCGAATTACCTTGGGCCGGCCGCCTTGGATAAAGGCTTCCTGCGAACAAAAAAGAGGAATTTCAGAAACGTCAATCAAAGGATTTCCAAGCCTTAAGGCCGTGGCGGGATTCATAACGTCCAAATCTTTTGTAAGAGTCCAATGCAAGGAAACAATGTCTTGGCTTTGAATTCCGTTTCTCTTGACGATTTCGTTAAATACCTTGACCGCCTTTTCTTGAATCGACTCTTTTGTGTTTTCCGCGAAAATCGCGCCGCGAATCGCATATGCTCTTTTTTCCATAAAAGTTTCCGTCACTCTATTGAATCTATTGTTTTTAGCGTTTCGTTGATGTTGTCCGAATTTTTTATCATGTCGGAAAGCTCAGGATATTTTTTTAGAATCTCGCCGAGGCTTTCCATTTTTTGAATGGTTGTCTTGAAGCGGGATTTTTCGTCAGCCTCTTTTTGGGCGTTTTTAGCGATGTTCTCGTTGAATGCCTTTACGTATTCCTCGTAAGAGGCGGCGGCCTTTTTGTACAAGGCGATGTCCGGAACGGAATATTTTTTTAGCGTGACGCTTTGAATGTCAACTTTACTGTTTGATGAAGACGAAAAATCCTTTAACGCCTCTTCGGCGATTTTTTGGGCCTTCTCAAAGTCATAGCTGTTTTGGTCGATTGCCGCCGCCAAAATCTTTTGCGCCGCGAGAGTTGAAAAATTTTCGGCATTGCGTTCCATAAGAATGTTCAAGTCTTCTTGATTCTTAATGTCGCCTTCCTTCAGCAAGGCGCATATTCCTTCAACGGAAACTTTGGCGTCAATCGAAAATTCCATACTGTAAGAAAAATCCGCTCCGCCATTAAAAACCTTTGAATATTCTTTTCCGCTTGGCAAAATTCCAGAAACAGACTTTTGATAGTTTTCGGTTTTTGAAGAAAAAGATTGAAGGGTCGCGTTTGTCGGCAAAAGAAATTCCCATGACCAAGAAAACTTATCGTGAGTGACTGGATTCAAGTTGATTCCGCTGGTTTTAGAAACTACAATTCCGACCATTCCGGCGGGAACCTTAAACTGGGTCCAGCCTGTGTAAAACACATATCCGCCGGCGGCAAGCAAAATCAAGAGGCACCAAAAAAAGGAAGTTCTTTTCTTCATATTGAAATTATAATGTAAATGCGTTATAAAATTCAAGATGGCAGTAAAATTTTCAAGAAAAAGCGCGGCGCCTTTTGTCTACCTCTTGCAAAAGATTTTTTTCAGAATGACTCTTTTCTCTTTTTTGCTTTTTTTGTCATTGACGCTTCTATACGTTGCAGGAAATTTCCAAGGCTTTTTGGACGCAACGCAAACAAGAATTTTGAGAAGCCTAATTTACATTTCAATCACGCTTTTGTTTTTCGCAGTTCTTTCGATAGCGTCAAGCCTTTTGGACACCTTTTTGTCAAAATACATTTCCAAAAAGAAAATCATTTCCATGGGCTTTTACATTTTTAGCCTTTTGCTTTCCGTAACTGCGATCGTGGCGGCAAGAACGGTTTTGGTTTTGGCGTCAGGCGCCTAATTCATTTTCTCTTGGTAAATGTTTTTTGCAAGCGTCAAAAGCCTTTCCTTTTGGTTCATCCCAGGGTCGTCCGTCACCGCTTCAAATAGCTCGCGCAAAACCAAGCCCATTTTCTTTCCGGCGGGAATGCCGATTTGAATCAAATCGTTTCCGCTTACGGCCAAATCCTTGATGCCCATCGCGCTCTTTTCCTGAAGAACGCCGTCCACCCTTTCCTTCAACTCCAAAAGCTTTCCGCAAACCGCGCTGTCATGCAAACGAACGGGAACTTTATGCATTCCGTAAATGTCGGCCAAACGAAGGTCAAACAAAGCTTCTATGTTTTCTTTTCCAACACGCTGGACAAAACGGCGAATGGCAGCGTCCGACCATGAGCTTTCGTAATTGAACATGTGCTCCTTGATTAAATGGCAAACGCTTTCTATTTGCGCGTTGGAAAATTTGAGGCGAACCATAATGTCTTTGGCAATCTTCGCGCCAATCGCGTCGTGGTTGTAAAAAGTAATTTTTGGCTCCGCCTCGTCTCCACTCGCGCCATTAGATGAAAGCAGGCGCTTTGCCTCCGGCTTTCCGACATCGTGGAAAAGCGCCGCCAATCTTAGAATCAAGTCTTTGTCGGAATCTCCGCGCGCGGCCGCTCCGTCGCAAGCGTAAAAGTTGTGGTCCAAAACGTCAAAGTCGTGGAAGCCCCGGCCGTCGCTTTGAACGCAGCCGCGTCCAAGCAAAAGTTCCGGAATGAATATTTTTAAAAGGCCGCATTCCTCCAAAAGCTTAAGGCCCACGGAAGGAATCGGCGACAAAAGAATCTTGCAGAACTCGTCCCTAAAGCGCTCGGCGGAAATCTTTGAAACATTAGAAAGCGTTTCCTCGTTCAAAATGTCTTGGTAGGTCGCTTGTTCGATTTTAAAATCAAGTTGAGAAGCGAAGCGAATCGCCCGAACAGGCCTGAGGCCGTCCTCCATAAAGCGTTCGTGCGGAAGTCCTACAGTTCTAATCGTCTTGTTTTTTATGTCGTCTTTTCCGCCGTAAGGATCGACGATGGAGCCGTCCTTTAAATTGGCCGCCATCGCGTTCATCGTAAAATCCCTTCGGCTCAAGTCCTCTTCGATGCGGCCCGCGTACTCAACCTTGTCGGGATGGCGGCCGTCGGAGTAATCGCTTTCGGTGCGGAAGGTGGTCACTTCAATCTCTTTTTTCATAAAGTGAACGGTGACAGTTCCGTGCTTTATTCCAGTCGGAATCACCCGGCGGAAAATTTTCATCACTTCCTCCGGCTTTGCGTTTGTGGCGACGTCCCAATCGTGTGCGCCCTTCCCCATTATTTCGTCGCGAACGGCTCCGCCAACCAAGTAGGCTTCATAGCCTGAGCCTTCAAAAAGAGAATTCATTTTTTGCAGTTCAAGAGGAATTTTTATTTTTTGCATAAGCGATATTGCAAAATTAATATAGCATATTGCGCGAAAAAATTTAAGGGGGTGACGAAAAAAGAAACAAACGTATAGGTTAAACGCAAAGCCGCGCGAAAGTTTATTGCGATTTTTCCCCAAAAAAGCGCTAATTTCTTGAATAAAATTTATATGTTATATGCAAGGGAATCGCAAAGAGCGGTTCCCATTTTTTAACAGGAGGCCGATTATGGCAAATTCAATCTATCGTCCAAAAAGCGTGGACCAACTAACCTTCACAGACAATGGAATGTTCCAAGCCGTTTTGCATGAGCCTGGCGTTTGCGCGGAGCTTGTAGAACGGCTCCTTGGACTCAGAATCAAGAAAGTGGAATATCCCGAACTGGAGAAGACCATTGCCCCTTACTACATCAGCAAAGGCGTACGGCTGGATGTTTATCTAAAGGACGTGGATAAAATTATCAACGTGGAGTTGCAATCCCAGCCACAGGAAGCGCTCGGCAAGCGCACCCGCTACTACCAGTCCATGATTGACTGCGACTCCCTTATAAAAGGCGATGACTATGCCAAGCTTAAGGAAAGCTACATCCTGTTCATTTGCAAATACGACCCGTTCAATAACGGGAGCGGACAAAATTTCGGACTTTCTCGCTACACTTTTCGCAATGTTTGCGACGAAGAAAAAAACGTGAATTTAGATGACAAATGTCTTAAAGTTATGTATAATGCGACCGCATACAAGAAGGAACGCGACGAAAAAGTCCGCGCCTTTCTGAAATTTGTATGCACCAACGACCCTGGTGAAGACGAATACTCGAACAACCTTTTTGCCGCCGTCGAAAAGCTTAAGGATAATGAGAAATTTCGACAGGAGTATGCCGCTATGAACATTCATGAAATGGATTTGAGAAGAGAAGCGAAAAAAGAAAAAGCCATTGAAGACGCGCGAAATTTTTACGCCAACGGCGTTTCTGTTGAGATAATCGCCAAGTCCTTGAACATGACCGTCGAACAAGTCAAGGAAATCGTCAACGATGGCGAGTCCGAGGCCGAGGCGCAAACAAACTGACAGCTCCAAAAATGCCAAGGTGGCGACCGTCCGCACGCGGCATTAAAGCCCGTGTTGTCCAAGAGTAAAATTCGCGCTAGAATATTAGCATGCAAATAATCGTCTTTACAGGCGGAAGTTCTCCAAAACCGGAAAAGGCCGCGCCCTACTTTAAGAACATTTTTACGAATGAAAAAAAGCCCGGCCTTGTAATCGCGGCGGATTCCGGCCTTGAAAGCCTGCGCGCCTACCAAGAATATTATGAAAAACTCTACGATTTTTCGCCGTCATTAATTGTCGGCGACTTTGACTCCCTCAACGACAAAAATATTTTGAAGGAATACGATTCCAAAATAATTGAAGGACACTCCTCCTATAAGGATTTGACCGACACTGAATTGGCGCTAAAACGAGCAAAGGAAATCGCGCAAGGCCAAGAATGCGGAAAGGCTTTCAAAGCCAAAAAAGCGCGAGGCTTTTTTGGCGGCAATTTTTTGGCTTTCGAACAAAAGTCTTTCATTACCTTAATAGGCGGCCACGGCGGAAGGGCCGACCATTTTTTGGGAATCTTCAATTTGTTCGGAACAAAAATTTCTCCGGACGCTTGGCTTTGCGGCGAGCAAGTTTTGTGGAAGGCCGAGCGCGCTTCGTTCAGCATAAGGGGCTTGAAAGCGGGCGACACGATTTCAATTTGCAGAAGCGCGAAAAAAAATCGAGGCGGAAAAATAATTTCCGAAGGCCTTGAATGGGAAAGCCCCTTGTTCAGAAAAGAAGGAATGCCCAGCCTCAGCAACACAATCAAAGAAGAATGCGAAAGAAAAAATCTTCCAGTCCAAATCAATTTTTTGCGGGGAACTTTTGTCTTGATTCTCCCTCTTTTTGCAAGCGTCCAATTAAATGAATGCAATAAGAAAAAATGAAGAAGGTCGCGCAAACCCACGCCGCTTGGTCGCAAAAGCAAATCGCTGTCCAGCCCAATACAGGAACAATCGCAAGGCTTACAATTATTCGGGCGAACATTTCAATTACGCCGGAAAAAATAGCGCGGTTTGAATAGCCCAAGCCTTGAACTGTCAACCTTGAGACATTCAACAAAGAAATTACTGGATAAAAAAATCCGCCGATAAAAAGAAACTTTTGGGAAGCGTCCAAAATTTCCTCATTCTCGCCAGAAATGAAAATCATCGAAAGCTGCCTTCCAAAGAAAACCAAAACAAAGGCTAAAAAGGCGCCCAAACAAAGGCCGGCCAAGATTCCCTGGGAAAAGCCCTTTTTGATTCTGTCAAATTTATGGGCGCCGTAATTTTGGCTTGCGAAGGTCGAAACAGAAGTCGCCAAAGCGTCAAAGGGAGAAATGGCGAACTGCTTTATTTTTGTGGCCGCGCTAAAGGCCGAAACGTAAACGGTTCCCAAAGCGTTGTTGGCGCCCTGCATAATCATAGAGCCCACAGCCGTTATTGAAAACTGCAAGCCCATAGGAACGCCGATTTTTATCAAGGTCAAGGCAAAGCGGCCGTCAAAGCGCCTGTCTTCTTTGTTGAGCCTTAATACGTCAAAGTTGAAGTGAATGTACAAAAGGCACAAAAGGCCGCTTGTTCCCTGCGACAAAATTGTCGCGACAGCCGCGCCCAAAACGCCCCAAGCAAAAACAACGATAAAAAGCAAGTCCAAGCCGATGTTCAAAATCGTTGAGAAAACCAAAAAAGCGAATGGCGTTTTGCTGTCGCCCACCGCGCGCAAGAGGCTTGAAAGCCAGTTGTATAAAATGATGAAAGGGATTCCCAAGAAAATTATGAACAAGTATTTCCATGAATCGTCGAAAATGTCAGCAGGGGTTTGAAGAAGGCTTAAAATTTTTTCGCAAAAAATCGCGCAAAGCGAAGTTACGGAAACAGCGGTGGCGGCAATCAAAAGCCAGGCGCAAAAGACAAAGCGACGCATTCCGCTATAGTCGTGGGCTCCAAACCTTTGCGCGACAGGAACAGAAAAGCCGATCATCGTTCCCGTGCAAAAGCCCAAGGTCAAAAACTGAACGCTGCTAGACGCTCCGACCGCGGCCAAGGCAGAGGCTCCCAAGTAACGGCCTACAATCGCCGCGTCCGCGATGTTATAGGCTTGCTGAAATAAAATTCCGCCCAACAAAGGCAAAGCGAACTTTAATATAAGCGAAAGAGGATTTCCAACTGTCAAATCCTTTGTTTGGGCCAAAATTCTCCCCCTTGACCAAAAGGCAAAAAGAAATTACTATAAAAAAACAAGCCCGAATGGCGGAATTGGTAGACGCGCTAGGTTCAGGTCCTAGTGGAAGCAATTCTATGAGAGTTCAAGTCTCTCTTCGGGTATCGAAGAGCGCGGGTTTACGCCACGCGCTTTTTTTACGCCCTCTTACGCTCGCTCCACAAAGCCGCGTTTTTCCAATTCAAGCAAAATGTTTTCAACGATTTTTTCAGGAACGTTCACCGAAGTGTCAACGATTAGATTTGCCGTTCCCTTGTAGTCATTGTTGTCAATGCCGTACAAGGCCTTGTATCTTTTTGTGTCTTCGCCGTCGCGCATTTTAGTGAAGGCCGTGATTTGTTCCAAGTCGCCGCCTTCCCTTTTTAGAATTCTTTTTGCCCTAAGCTCGTCGCTCGCGAGCAAGTAAATCTTTACGTCGGCTTCCTTGAGCATCCAAATCGCAAGGCGGCTTCCCAAAACGCAAGACTCTTTTCTTGCAAGCTCAACTTGGCGAGTGTCAACCGTTTTGTCGTAGGAATCGTCTGTTTTCGCAGCCTCAATGACTTGGGCAAGCGTCATTCCCTTTTCTTCGGCCAACTGCCTGAAAGTAAAGTTGATCAATTTTATTCCGAGGGTCTTTGCCAAAAGGCCGCTTACAGTAGTGTTTCCGCAGCCGGACTTTCCGCTGACCGCGATTCTAAGTTCCCTTCCGTCCTTGATTTTCCATGCGTCCATATTCTTCCTCCTCACTCAACGTTCTTGCTTTGCTCGCGAATGTTTTCCAAAGCGTCTTTTGCGTCGATGACTTTTTGTCCAACCTCGACAAATTGGTTTTTGCTTCCTATTGTGTTGATTTCCCGGTTGGTCTCTTGGCAAATAAAGTCAAGCCTTTTTCCCGGCGCGGGATTTTCTTCCATCTCTTTTCTAAGCGCCTTAAGATGGCTTTGCAAGCGAACGATTTCTTCGTTTATCGTGTACTTTACCATCATCGCGGCCACTTCCACCATCACGCGGTTTTCATCAACCTTGTCGCCGAGCAATTCCTCAAAGCGGCTTAAAATCTGCTCGCGGAATTTTGATTCCATTTGCGGCTGCCAATCAGCAAAGAAGGCGGCGCATTGGTCAAGCGCGTCCAATTTTTTAAGCAAGTCAACTTTTAAATTTTGGCCTTCCCTCGCGCGGTCGCTTAAAAACGCTTCCATAGCCTCGTCAAAGACAGGCTGAATTTTTTTCCAATATTCTTCCGCGTCTACGTCGCGCGAAAAGCTCAAAACGCCTTCTTGGTTTGTGACCAAAGAAAGAGGAATCGCGCCGCCTCCAGAAAAATTTTCCGCGCCCAAGGAATCAGCCACGCTTTTTATCGCCTCAAAATAAGCCTTGGCCGCTCCCAAGTCCGCGGTGACTTTTGAGTTGGACTCCCTTTCGCGGATTCTAATCGAAAGGTCAACCTTGCCGCGGGAAATTTTTTCAGAGACCAGCCTTCTTATATTTTGTTCGATCGGATTCAAGAACGAAGGAATGTTCACGCTCAAATCCAAAAAACGGTTGTTCACGCTCTTTATCTCAACGCTGATTTGCGTTGTTCCCGAAAGGCTTTCCTTGTAAGCGTAACCTGTCATGCTGTTCATAATCCGCTCCTGATTTTATCTGCGACCTTCCAATTGTCGCCAGCGCCCATCGTGACAAACAAGTAGCCGTTTGGAAATTCCGAGCCCGATTTTTGTGAAAGCAATTCTTTTCCAAACGAGGCGGCTTGGTCAAAGTCCTCTTTGTAATGAACGTCCTTGTGGAATTTCGACGCCTCATCGGCCAATGTCTTTCCTGTAATTGAAAAGTCGGAAGGATTTTCGCGGGCGCTTGAATAAATCTTGTTCAAGATTACTGTGTCGGCCGCGCCAAAAGAACTTGCGAATTCCTTTAGCAAGGCTTGGGTTCTTGAATAAGTGTGGCTCATAAAGTCAACGATGATTTTTTTCCCGCTGTAAAAATCCTTAAAGCCTTGCAGGGTCGTTTTGATTGCCGTAGGATGGTGGCCGTAATCGTCAACGAAAACAATGTCGTCGCCAAAAGAATTTTTGGCTTGTCCTGTAACTTCGCTTCGCCTTTTACCGCCTGCAAAAAGCTCAAGGCCCGCCTTTATTTTTTCCACATAGTCGGAGGGATTTTTATTGTCAGCCTTTAAAAGCTCCGCGCACAAGGCCGCGGCTCCGCAAGCGTCAAGAACCTCGTGCCTTCCGGGGAAACGCAAAAAGGCGTCGCCCAAAAAGTCGATGCAAAAATTGTTCTTTTGATTTTGAACGCTTTTATATTCCAAGCGGTAATCGCCTTGAGCCTTTGTTCCGTAAGGAATCATTTTTATGTCAGGCCTTTTTTCCGCGGCGATTTTCGCGGTTTGAACGGAACCTTCGTCGTCGGCGCAATAAAGCAAGATTCCATTTTGGGGAAGCTTGCAAATGTAGTCAACAAAGGCCTTTTGAATGTCGGCGAATGTCGGATAATAATCCTGATGGTCGCTTTCAACGCTGGTGAGCAAAATGATTTTTGGGCAAAAGGCCATAAAGTGCCGCTGGTATTCGCAAGTTTCCGCCACAAAATATTTTTTTGCCCCCGCCGTTTTTTCTTTATTGGCCTTGTCCAACAACGGCGAAGTGTAAACGCATTTGTTGTCAAAGGAATTGATTATGCTTCCGGCCAAAACTTGAGCGGGCAAATCCAATTGGCTCAAAACGCTTCCCGCCAAACCTGTGGTGCTGGTCTTTCCGTGAACGCCGCAAACGCCAGCGCTAAAGGCCCGCTCGGAATAAGCGCCCAAGGCTTCGGTATAAAGCATGCAAGGAACGCCCAATTTTTGCGCGGCGATCAAATCGGGATTTTGGTCAAGCTTGTAGGCGCTTGAATAAATCACAAGGCCTATGTCTTTTGTAACGTTATTTTCTGAAAAAGGAAGGGCCTTTAGGCCAAGGCTGTCCAATATTTGGTCTGTGTAAAAGCGCTCGCTTACGTCGCTTCCTGTAATTATGGCTCCGTTATGAAATAAAATCTCCACAAGAGCCGCCATGCCAGTTCCCTTTATGCCGACAAAGTGAACGCGAAAGTTATGAAAGTCCTCTGGAAGGCAATTTTTCCCCATAAATGAATACTAGCGCTTTTAGGGCATTTCTGCAAGCAAGATTAACGCGCTTTTGC
>JAILDQ010000167.1 GCA_024689365.1 Treponema sp.
TAAAGGAATATTCAAAAATCGAGCTCGAATTCGCTTTGCCGCAATTGAACGCCGCTTTTAGCGGAGACACAATTGTTGACGCTAACATAAAGGGCCGCACCGAAGACGAAGTTGCGGGCCAAAAAGAAATGGACACTTCAACTTGGACCAACGGAATTTTCACTGCCGAAGTTTCCCGCTACCCGCTGGCCGTTCCAGTAAAGTTGGACGCGTTTCCTCCGGAAGGAGCCTCTTACACTTTGGCTTCGTTCAATCACATAGGCGGAGAAATCACTGTGCCTTACGCTGTTCCGCATGGAACGACGCTTTCGCTCAGCGTTTTGAACCAAGAGAAGGAGCGGCTTACCGTTCAGTAATAAAATGCAGAGTCCTAAAATTTGCCTGACGCTTACAGGAAAAACGATTAGAGAGAATTTGGATTTGGTTCGCCGCTACAGGCCCTACGTTGATTTGCTTGAGTTGCGCGCCGATTTTCTTGACGAAGACGAAGTTCTTCACGTTAGGAAATTTCCTGAGCTGGCAAAGATGCCCTGCATTTTGACGATAAGGCGCCGCGTTGACGGCGGAAAATACGTTGCCGGCGAAAGCTCAAGAACGATGCTTTTCGCGCGTGCGATGGCGTTCGCTGACGATCAAAATCCCGAGCGCAATTTTCAATACGTTGACTTTGAGGAAGACTTTCACGTGCCGAGCCTGCAAGACGCGGCGCTCGCTTTTGGAACAAAAATAATTCGCAGCTTTCACAGCATGAACGAGCCGGTTCACGACATCGTCAAACGCTGCGATTCAATGCGAAAGACTGGCTATGAGATTCCAAAAATCGCCTTCATGCCAAAAAGCCTTGACGACGTGAAAAATCTTTTTTACGAAACCCGCGACTTCACAAAATACGAACACATACTTTGCGCGATGGGACCGATGGGAATCGCCTCAAGAATTTTGGCTTACAAGACTCATTCCTTTTTGACCTACACTTCATCCGACAGCACCGACAACGACTTGAAGTCAATCGGCCATATCGATCCGATAATGATGAACCAGATTTATCACTTTAAGGATTTGAACGAAAAAACCGCCTTGTATGGAATCACCGGCTGGCCTCTTTTAAAGACTGGAAGTCCGGCCTTGCACAACCAAGGATACGTCAATCATTTTATGAACGCGGTTTACATTCCGATTCCTTCCGCGGACATACATCAAGCGATTGACTTTGCGAATGAAATTGGCGTTAAGGGAATGTCGGTCACCGTTCCTCACAAGGAATCTGTCGTTCATGAACTTTTTGAAGTTGACGAACGAGTGCGCGACATTTCGGCCTCAAACACAATCGCCAGAAAAAACGACAAGTGGTACGGCTACAATACGGACTGCATTGGTTTTTCAAAAGCGCTTTTGGAATTTACGGGCTTTAAGAATTTAAAGCGAAAGAAAGTCGCGATTATCGGAGCGGGCGGAGCCAGCCGAGCGATCGCTTACGCCGTAAAAATGCTTGGCGCGAGAGCTTGCGTTTTCAACAGAACTCCCTTGCGCGCAAAGTCTGTCGCCGACATGTTTGGTTTTGAATACGCCCAGCTTTCCGCTGACACAATTCCTTTGCTGGAAAAATATTCCGACGTGATAATTCAAACAACTTCCGTTGGAATGAATTCAACAGAGCCGAGCAATCCGCAAAACGATCCCCTTTCTTTCTATCGTTGGACTGGAAACGAAATTTTGTTTGACATAGTTTACACGCCCGCCGTCACTCCAATTATGGAACGGGCAAGGGAAGCGGGCTGCATGGTTTGCAACGGAGAGGACATGTTGAGATATCAGGCGTACGAACAATTTAAAATATTCACTGGAGTTGATTATGAAGAAATTAAGTCAAAATGAACAAAAGGAACTTGTGGCCAGAACGGCGGTGGACACGCTTATAGAACAAAAAAAGATTTTTAGCGGAATGAAAATCGGCTTGGGAACAGGCTCAACCGCTATGCCCGCGGTTCGACGTTTGGCGGAGCGCATTCAAGACGGAACTTTAAAAGACGTTAAAGCGGTTGTTACAAGCTTTCAAACTGCCAACGCTTGCGAGGATTTTGGAATTCCCGTTTATTCTTTGAACGACAAGGCTATCGGCGGAAAATTGGATTTGGCAATTGACGGCGCCGACGAAATCGCTCCTGACAAAGCGGTGATTAAAGGAGGCGGCGCGGCTCTCCTCAGAGAAAAGATTGTCGAATACAACGCAAAGACTTTTGTCGTGATTGGCGATTCTTCAAAAGCCGTAAAATCCCTTGGAACGAAATTCCCCTTGCCGGTTGAAATAATAGCGGACGCTCGCGTTCCTGTTCAAAAGGCGATTGAAAAGCTTGGCGGAAAATGCGTTCTTCGACAAGGCGTGAAAAAGGCCGGCCCTGTAATCACCGACAACGGAAACCAAATCCTTGACGTTTTGTGGGAAAAGCCGGTTGATCCAAAAGCGATGGAAAAGAAACTCAACGAAATTGTCGGAGTTGTGGAAAACGGCTTCTTTACAAAAAACCGTCCGATGGTTTTTGTAGCGACAGAAGACGGCCATGTTCGCGCCCTTTGACGAAACTCTGGCCCGCCAAGTTTGCCAACAAATGATGGCGGACTTGGAAAAAGAAAAATGCGCTTGGACAGGAATGTTCGGCGCGTTGGTCTGTTCCGACTCTGAAGGAAAGCGGACTGTCTTGCGAGCCTTTAGCGGTTCTTTTAACGGAAAATGGAATCACGAAGGATGGGCGCCTCCGCTTTTTGACGAAGAAAAATACAATTCAGCCATTTCAATCAATGACAAAAAAATCCACGAATTAAGCGAAGTTCCGCCAAACGAAAGCGCGGAAGAAAAATCGGCGCGCGACAAAGAGCGCCTGGAGCTTTGCAATCAAACGCTGGAGCGAATTTATTCCCTTTACCGCTTTTGTTGCTTTGACGGCAAGTGGCGGACTTTTAAAGACATCAGCAAAGGAAAGCTTTTGCCGACAGGAACCGGCGATTGCGCGGAGCCAAAACTTTTGAGCGAGGCTTTTGAAAAAAATCTTTTGCCGCTAAGCATGGCGGAATTTTATTGGGGAAAGGCGAACACGCGGCTTCTTCCAAAAAGCTTTTATCCGCCTTGCGATGAAAAGTGCGCCTTGATTTTGCCCGCGATTTTGGGCCTTGAAATAATTTACCGCGACAAAAACATTTTGGTGGTCAACAAGCCAAGCGGCCTTTTGTCCGTTCCTGGAAGAGGGCCTGAAAAGCAAGATTGCGTCGTCACTCGGGCGCAAAGGCTTTTTCCGCAAATGATAAGGCAGCCGAGCGTTCATCGTTTGGACATGGACACAAGCGGCCTTATGCTTTTGGCCTTTGACCAAGAGAGCCACCGAGCCTTGAACGCGCAGTTTGAAAATCGGCAGGTTCAAAAAAAATACGTCGCGGTTTTGGACGGCCTTGTAAAAGAGCAAGAGGGCCGCGTCGAAATAAAGCATCGGGTAGATATAGAAAATCGGCCCCTTCAAATATTGGACGACCAATACGGAAAGCTAGCCGTGACCGAATGGGAGCGCCTTCGCGTTTGGAACCGCGACGGAAAAACCGTGACCAGCATTTTGTTCACGCCCCATACCGGAAGAACCCACCAATTGCGCGTGGCCTCGGCCTATGCCTTGGGCGCTCCGATTGTCGGCGACAATTTGTATGGAAATGAAGCGGCCGCCAATTCCGATGAAGAAAAGCAAATAAAAAAAAGCCGCCTGCTTTTGCACGCAAGCGACCTTTGCTTTGAGCATCCGATTACGGGAAAGAAAATGGAATTTCATTCCCAGCCGGAATTTTCATTTTAAAAGGCGCGAAAGCCTGTCGTCTTTTTGCCGCCAGTTTTTGTCCACCTTTACTTGCAAGTCCAAGTCTATTTTGTATTCAAAAATGTCGCGAAGTTTTTTTAGCGATTCCATGCGGATTGTCTTTATCATCGATGCGCCTTTTCCGATTACGATGCCTTTTTGGCTTTCCCGCTCGACGCACAAAAAGGCCCGGACCCACAATTTTTTTCCTTCGTTCTTAAATTCTGCGTCGGCTATTTCGACGTAAAGGGCGTGGGGAATTTCTTGCTGCAAGCGGTTGATGGCTTCGCCGCGAATCACTTCCGCGATTCTGAACTCAACTTCCTGGTCGGTGTAAAAGCCTTCTGGATAAAGGTTTGGCTGTTCGGGCGCGATGGCGTACAAGGCGCGCAAAACGTCTTCGGTTCCCTTGTCGTCTTTGGCTGAAATTTCAAAAAAGCGCTCGTCAGGAATTTCGGCAAGCGTTCTTTTTACAAAATCTTTGCAGGCGGAAATTTGCGCGTTCGGCAAATCGCATTTGTTTGCGGCGACAACTGTTTTTTGCGCGTAAGGAAGCAAGAGGCTTGCAATCAATTCCTCTTCCTCGCCAGTCTCGCGGGTTGAGTCAATCAAGTACAAAACCGCGTCGGCGCCTTCAAGCTGGTCTTTTGCCGTTTGCTGCAAAATCAAGTTGAGCTTTTTTTCGGACTTGTGGTAGCCCGGCGTGTCCACAAAAACCAATTGGCCGAGCGAAGTGTTTACAATGCCGCGAATTGCGTTTCTGGTTGTTTGCGGAATGGGCGAAACAATCGAAACGTTTTCCTGGCAAGCCGCGTTTAGAAAAGTTGACTTTCCGGCGCTGGGGCGGCCGATAATCACGACCAAGGCGCATTTTTTTTCTTCCATGATAATTTAGTATAATGAATTTAGTTGAAAAATTCTATAAGAAGCGCTATAATTTGGAGATTATGGACTTACTGAAGAAATTGGAAGATTGCGCAAAGCGCTACGAAACTGTAAAAGAACAAATACTTGACCCCGCCCTTGTAAAAGACCAAAAAAAATACAAAGACGTTATGCGGGAAAACAACTATTTGAGCGAGCTTTGCGAACTTTACGAAGAATATAAAAAAATCCTGAACGGAATTGAAGACGATAAGAAAATCATAACTGAAGAAGACGACGCGGACATGAAAGAAATGGCCCGCGAAGAACTTAAAACTCTTGAAGAAGAACAGCCTAAGATGGAAGAGCGAATCAAAATGAAATTGATTCCGCCGGATCCCCTTGACGAAAAAAACATCATCTTGGAAATCCGCTCGGCTGCGGGCGGCGACGAAGCGAGCCTTTTTGTTCGCGATTTGTGGGAAATGTATTGCCACTTGGCCGAACGCAAGGGCTGGAAAACAGAAACTATGGAAGCCCAGGAAACAGAAGTCGGCGGCTTTAACAAAATCGTTACTTCAATCAGCGGAAAATTCGTTTACGGAACCTTGCGCTGGGAAAGCGGCGTTCATCGCGTTCAGCGCGTTCCACAAACTGAAAGCCAAGGCCGTTTGCAAACTTCCACCGCGACTGTAGCCGTTTTGCCAGAAGCGGAAGAAACGGAAATCGACATCAAGCCCGACGACGTTCGCGTTGACGTAATGCGCGCCGGCGGTCCTGGCGGCCAGTGCGTAAACACAACAGACTCAGCCGTTCGCTTGACTCATATTCCGACTGGAATTGTTGTAATTCAGCAAGACGAAAAATCTCAGATAAAGAACAAGGCAAAGGCTTGGCGCGTTTTGAGAGCCCGCCTTTTTGAATTGGAAGAAAGCAAGAAAAACGCGGAGCGCGCCGACGCTCGAAAAAGCATGGTCGGTTCCGGCGCCCGTTCGGAAAAAATTCGCACTTACAATTTTCCGCAAGACCGCGTCACTGACCACCGCATAAATTACAGCGCCCACAACTTGCCCGGCTTTATGATGGGCAACATGGACGATATGCTTGACGCGTTGAATGTATACGCAAAGGAAGAACAATTAAAGGCTGACGTTAGTGAACTTGGAGCGTAATGACTTTACCTACAATCTTGCTTTTGAATGACGAGAAAGACAACCTCTTGAATTTGAAAAAAATCCTTGAAAGGAATTTTTTCATTTTGTTCACCTCGTCTGCGAATGAAGCGGCGCAATTTTTAAAGAGCAATCCCAGCTTGATAAGCGCCGTTTGCGTTTCGGCGGACTTGGGGGCGTCGTCTGTCCAAAGCAGTTCGCAAAGCGCCTTTGTGGATTTTTTGCGCAATGTCAATTCTTACGCTTGGTCGTCGCACATTCCAATCATCGTAAGCTCAAAGCGGCATTCAGAAAAGGCCGAACTTGAGGCGATGGAAAACGGCGCCATTGATTTTGTTCACGAACCTTATGACGAGCAAATCGTTTTGCGCCGCTTTCAAAACGTAATTCGTTTGCGCGAAACGTCAATTACAATGAACACCGTCAGCCGCGACGATTTGACTGGCCTTTATTCAAAGCCGTACTTTTTGATTCAAGCCCAAAAGATTTTGGAAGAGCGCGGTTCAACCGAGTATGATTTTGTTTGCGTTGACATCGAGCGCTTTAAGTTGGTCAACGACATTTGCGGAATTGAAATCGGCAACAAGATTCTAAAGAGCGCCGGCCAATTGATTTTGGAAGAGGCAAAAGCTCGCGGCGGAATTGCAGGACATTTTTCAGAAGACATTTTCTTTGGACTTATAAAAAGGCCGTCCGCTTATTCCGACGAAGCCTGCAAAAAAATAATCGACAAGTTGAACGCCGATCCGGACGCAAAGAGATTCAATTTGCATTTGAGATTGGTTTTTGGCGTTTATCATGTTCACAATTTAAGAACATCCATTTCTGTAATGTGCGACCGCGCCCAAATGGCCGCCGAAAAAATCAAAGGCCATTACGGAGTTTACGTTCGGGTTTACGACGATTCAATCCGCAAGAAAATGATTGGCGAGCAAAAAATCGCCGGCAGCATGGAAGCGGCTTTGAGGAACCAAGAATTTTTGGTTTACTATCAGCCCAAGTACGATTTGGCTACGGAGACAATCGCCGGAGCGGAAGCGCTTGTTCGTTGGAAAAGCAAAGAAATGGGAATGATGTCGCCCGGCGATTTCATTCCGCTTTTTGAAAAGAACGGCTTTATCACAAGAATGGACATGTTCGTTTGGGAAAAAGTTTGCATTGACTTGCACACTTGGATTTCCGCGGGAAACAAAGTCGTTCCTGTAAGCGTTAACGTGTCGCGCGCCGATTTGCTTAATCCCAATCTTGTTTCTTTGCTTGCGGATTTGGTTCGCAAATACGACATTCCTCCAAAGTTGCTTCATCTTGAAATAACTGAAAGCGCCTACACCGAAGATCCTGAGCAAATCTTAAGGGTCATTTACGAACTCAGAAAGCGCGACTTTATGATTGAGATGGACGACTTTGGCTCTGGCTATTCTTCCCTCAACATGTTGAGCGAAATGCCGATTGACATTCTTAAGCTTGACATGAGTTTTGTTCACAACGAAATGGAAAGAACAAACGGCCGCGGAATTTTGAGCTACATCATCAGTCTTGCAAATTGGCTCAACCTCAAGGTTGTTGCGGAAGGCGTTGAAACAAAAGGTCAGGTGACCCAGCTAAAGGACATGGGTTGCTCGTATGTTCAAGGATATTATTTTTCAAAGCCCCTTGACCGCGACGAATTTTTGGCCCTCTTAAGAAAGTCAAAAATTACAGACATGAACGCGCCAAAAACTCTAGGCGTTGACAAACTGACAAAGGCCAACATTGAGGGCGCCCTTTTTGACAGCGGCTCAAAGTCTGGCGGCGTTATGTTGATTGTTGACGACGTTGAGTCAAGCCGAATGATTTTGGCCGAAATGTTCAAGAATGAATTTGAAATCGCCCAAGCCGCCAACGGAGCGGAGGCGTGGAAATACATTGAAGCCAACCCTGAAAAAATCAGCATCGTTCTTTTGGACTTGATTATGCCCGTGATGAACGGCTATGAAGTTCTGAAAAAAATAAGGAACGATTCAAAAACAAAGACTCTTCCTGTAATCGTCACGTCTCAAGGCGAAGGCGACAGCGAGCAAAAAGCCTTTGAGTTGAACGCCGACGACTTTTTGCAAAAGCCTTACAACGCCAAAATCATGCGCCATCGCGTAAGAAACGTCGTGGCTCATTCGATGGTAAGAAAACTTGAGCAGGAAAAAACGCTCACCAAAAAACTTTTGGAAATCGAACGCCAAGCGCATTCAGACTTTTTGACAGGCTTGGACAACCGAACGATTTTGGAAAAGTCAGTCGGCGAATTCTTTGTAAAGAGCTCGGTTTACGACGCGGTTTTCATCAGCCTTGACATCGACGACTTTAAAACCATCAACGACACTTTTGGCCATATGACTGGCGACGAAACGATAAAAAAAGTCGCGGCCATCCTGTCAAATTTCTTTGACAAAAAATCTTGCGTTTGCAGAATGGGCGGCGATGAATTTGCGATTTTTGTTCCCAAAAAGTATTCCCGCGACGACTTGGAGAAAATGCTGACGGAGTTGACCGCCGCTCTCAGGTTTGACGTTGAGCGAATAAAAGTTACTTGCTCAATCGGCGTTGCTGTCGCTCCTGATTTTGGAATGGATTACCAAACCTTGTACAACAATTCCGACATGGCGCTTTTGGCCGCCAAACGATACGGAAAAAATCAATACAACGTCTTTAAGGGACAAAGCGTTTTGCCGTCTTATGTTTTTTACAGGAATATGGACTGGCTGCTTGATGAATTCTCCGACGCTGTTTACGTTTGCTACGCGGAAAATTACGATTTGATTTACGTCAACAAAGTCGCTTGCAAGATTTGCGGAAAGGAAAAGAAAGATTGCATCGGAAACAAATGTTATAAGGTTTTGTTCAACAGGGACCAGCCTTGCGACTTCTGCATAAAGGAAGAAGGCGTTTACCGCGACTTTGTTCAAAAAAATATTTTCCCAAACAAGAACAAATCCACTTGCTATACTATGCGCGCCAAGGTTGTCAACTGGAGCGGTTTTGACGCCCGCATTCAGTACATGCGCGAAAGCACTTTGAACACAAACCTCGCGCATACTTTGGAAGACGTCAATATTTTCTCGGCGCGCGATTTGGACAAGCTTCCAAGCGGAGCCCTTAAAATCGACGCGACCCTTGCTGACGACACAATTTCTTTGGCCAACAACACTTTGTACGAAATGTTTGGATACGACAAAGACGACTTTGAAAAAAAATTCAAGAATAAATTTTCCAACTTTGTTTGCGAGCAGGACAAGGAACGTGTTTTTGAACAGATAAAAAAAGACTCGCAGGAAAAAGACGTTGTTTTGCTTAAGTTCCGGGTTGAAAGCGTTGACGAGACTTTGCGTATGGTCGGCGCTTGCGGCCGTGTATTTAAAGGCCGCGACGGAAAGAAAGCCTTGCTGTTGAATTTAATTCCGTTTGAATTCTTGGACTCTCTTCTTCCAAAATAATAAATGACAATTCAAGAAGCCAAAAAATCCATCGTTCAAAAAATCAAAGCCTCTTCAAAAAGCGCCAGTTTGGACGCTGACGTTTTGCTGCAAGCGCTTTTGAATAAAGACAAGACTTTTGTTTTGCTCAATCGTGATTTTGAGCTTTTGCCTGAACAAGAAAAAAAACTTTTTGATTGGATTGAGGCGCGCGCAAAAGGCCTTCCGGTGGCTTACATTATCGGTAAAAAAGAATTTTACGGCCTTGATTTTTTTGTAGACCAATCCGTTTTGATTCCAAAAGCCGACACTGAGATTCTAGTCGCGCGCGCCGTGGAGATTTTGTCGCAAAGAATTGAGGCGAATGAAAATTCAATCTTAACCGTTTGCGACATGTGTTCGGGAAGCGGCTGCGTGGCCTTGAGCGTTTTTAGGGCTTTGGTTGACGACGAAAGAATTCCCTTGGAGCGCGTTCCAAAATTCACGCTGGTTGACATAAGCGGCCCCGCTTTGAAAGTGGCGCAAAAAAACGCGAGCGCGCTTTTGTCCGCCCAAGAGTTGGAAAAAATAAAATTTGTTCAAAGCAATTTGTTTGAAGTGATTCCTTTTTCGTACGACGTGATTTTATCAAACCCGCCTTACATTCCTCACGACCAAGCGCGCTCTCTTTTGAACGACGGAAGAAGCGAGCCTCTTTTGGCTCTTGACGGAGACATTGACAAGAACGGAGATTTTAGCGGAAGCGAAGACGGTCTTGCGGTTTTTAGGCGGCTCGCTTTGGAGGCGAAAAAGCATTTGTCTCCCGGCGGCGACTTTTTGTGCGAAACCGGCGAATACAACGCCGACGCGGCCGCTGATTTTTTGCGCGCAAACTCATACTTTAACGTGGGCATTGAATTGGATTTGGAAGGCCAAAAACGCCTTGTCTGCGCAAACTATTCCCGCGAATTATAATCAAGAAAAAGAATCTTTGTTTTGGCTTAAGCTTTTTGAGTTTGGCCGAGCGCTTCGGCGATTCCAAAAGCGCGGTCTCCAATCTTTTCGATTTGGCGAACGATGTCGATGTATAGAAGCTCGGACTTTACGTCGGCGCCTTTTTCCAAGCGCTTTCGGGCGATTTTCTTTAGGTTCTTTCTGAACATGTCAATTTGATTTTCCAATTCTTCGGCCATGGAAAGCTTGTCCGCGTCAAGGTGCTTGTTGATGTTTATGTGAATGAATTGCAAGAACTGGCGGACCAATTCAACGTAAGGAATCAAGCGGTCAGCGTCTTCGATTTCAAAACTCATTTTCTTTTCGATTGAGCGCTTTAACAATAGCGCGATGCTAAGGCATTCGTCGGTCATGCTTTCCAAGTCTCCGATAATCGAGAGCATAAGCGAAAGGTTTGCCAACTGCTTTTCGTTTACGGCCATTTGTTCAATGTGAACGATGTAGCGCGTCAACTGTTCGTGCATTTGGTCGGCGTAGTCTTCGGCTTGAATGATTTCTTCCATGTGCTCGTCTATGAAAGCTTGGTTTCTTTTTTTTAGGCCGATTTGGATTTTGTCAAACATGTCGGTGGCAAGGTCGGTCAAGTCCTTGATTTCTTTTTCCGCGCGGATAATGTAGGCGCCGACGTTTTCTTTTGCAAAAGCGTTTTCGATGTATTCAAGATGGTAAATTTTGTTTTTGCTTTTTTCGTCGTTTGGAATGAGGCGCTTGCTGACCGCGATTATTTGGTTGGTGAAGGGCAGGAACAATACGGTTGAAAGGGCCTTGAACGCGCTTTGCAAGATTGAAATCTTTATCGCGATGTTGGCTGAATCGGGAGTGATGATTTCTATCAAAGCCAAGAAGGGCGAATAGAAAATCAAGACCAAAATCGTACCGACGACATTGAACAAAACGTGAATGAGCGCCGCCCTCTTTGCGTCGTCGCGGGTTCCAACGGCGGCCAAAATCGCGTCGATTGTTGAGCCGATTCCGCTTCCCAAAATCAAGGCGGCGGAAAATTCCCAGGTAATCAAATTGTTGTAGGCCATCGTTATGACAATGGCGCTAAAGGCGCTCGAGGAGTGCAAGATGGCGGTTATGATGATTCCTACAAAAATCGCGATGATAAGGGAAGCGACTCCCCAAGACTGAATGTCGTCAACCCAAGAAAAGCGCGAAAGCTGTTCAGGCTTGAATGAAAGCGAGTCGCTGAGCATGCTCAAGCCCAAAAATAAAAGGCCAAAACCCATAAGGGCTTGGCCAATGTTCTTGTTTAAATTTTTCTTTGTGAGAGTGAGAAAAAATCCGGCGCCAAAAATTGGAATGGCGAAAGCCGAGATTTTAAAGTTGAAGCCAAAGATGGAAACAATCCAAGCGGTGATTGTGGTTCCGATGTTGGCTCCAAAAATAACTCCGACCGATTGCTGCAAGGTCAAAAGTCCGGCGTTCACAAAAGTCACGACCATAACCGTTGTGGCGCCCGACGATTGGATTACCATTGTGATTACAAGGCCCGTCAAAAGTCCTTTAAAGCGGTTTCCTGTCATTACAGAAAGCGCGCGCTGCAATCTTTCTCCGGCGCTTTTTTGAACGCCGTCGCTCATCAATTTCATTCCGTATAAAAGGAAGGCAAGCGAACCGATTAGTTGTAAGAGGCCTGTGACAAAATTCATTGTTCGATTTTAGCGCAAAATACGGCCCTTAATCAAGGCTGCATTTTTGTCGAGTTTTTTTAGTCGGTTGAAATATTTGCGTGAATTTGATATTATCGTTCTATTATGAAAAAAATGATTTTGCTATTTGCCGCGTTTTGTTCGCTGGCCTTTTTGTCTTGCAAAAAAGAAGAGAAGCGGCCTCTTGCCGCCGATCCGTTTGAAATAGAAATTAAGGAAGAGGAAAACGCCTCTTTGACTTCAACCGCTTGGCATCCAACTGAAAAAAAGATTTGCGTTGTGTTCGGTTACGGCTACAACGACAAGCCTTACGTTCAGGCGGTCGTGGACTCTCTCGCAAAAAAATACGGCCTTGACGACGGAACGGAAGAGGGCGGATTGATTTTGCCTTTTACTTATCCCAACGATTTTCCGGCCGAAAGAATAAGCCGCTTGCCCGCTCTTATCGGCGAACGTGAGCTTGCCGGCTTGATTGTAATCGGCGCTCCCGAAAATACAAATTACGCCATCGCAAATTTGGAAGACGAATATTCTTCGCAAGAGACGATGATTCCGTATCCTGTTTACGCTTTCTTTCCGCAAGACGATGTTGCCGGAATTGAAGCCACCTGCAACTTTGTCGTTGACCGCGCGATGGAAGGAAGCGGTTCCACCGACGACGAAACAAACAAAGAAGAGGTTGTTCAAACTCAGGTGAAAGACTTGGACAAGATTTTGGACAACGCGGTTGAGTACATGCTTTTGACCCAAGCGCCTTTGCCCGGCGACGAGGACTTAATCGCGCACGTTTCGCGCATTGTTGGAAAAAATTACAAGGTATCTCGATACGTTGACGCGGAAAGCGGCTTGCAGTCCATTAACCATTTTGTGATTGAGGAACAATGATTGAGATTGCGCAACAGGCTGACTTTGCGATAGGAAATCCTGACGCGATAAAAGCTCTTGCGAAAAAAGAAAACGCCACTCTTTTGGTCATCTCTGACTCCCACGGACGGGCCGACGTTTTTAGAGCCATTGTCGAAAAATTCGGCGAACGCTGCGACGCTCTTGTTTTTTGCGGAGACGGAATCGGCGACTTTTGCGCCGCTTTGGAAGCGATCAAAAAAAACAAAAAGCTTGCCAAGGCCTTTCCGCCGGTTGCGATTTTTGCCAGAGGAAACGGAGACTATCCTGACTTTCCTTTGGATGACGGCGAAATAAAAGTTCCCTTGCATCAATTTTTAAAAGTGGCTGGAATGAAAATTATGGCCACCCACGGCCACGCTGAAGGCGCCTACTACGGCCTTGGCAGAATGAACCAAGTGGCTTTGGAAAACCAAGCCGACATAGTTTTTTACGGCCACACCCATATCGCCGCCCGCCAAGAAGAAGACTGCACTTACTTTATAAATCC